>JAYVOX010000718.1:0-3463 GCA_043757695.1 Schlesneria sp. | reverse complement strand
TCGCACTCGAAAAGAACCCGACTCCCAGTAGCGTGACGAACGCCGCGTTGAGGTACACGACATAGCGAAAGAAAATCTGGCCCGGTGCCCCAAACAGGGCCGACATCCCCTGAGCCGACCAGAGAGCGAGGTAAATCACCGCCAACAGGCAGAACCACAGCAGATGAATTCGCACCGACCGCGAGTCCATTCGGAGCGACCGAAACAACAGCGCGAAGACGCCACGCCACATGATGAAGTTCTCGATGCCAGGCTGGGGATGAAGGACGTGGGCAAAGCTGCCGTTTGTCACTCGTCATTTGTCATTTGGGAAAGGCAAGGCGGCGAGCGTTCCAATCATGACGACGTTGGTGCAACCGACTCAGGCGGAACGAGCCTTCACCAATGCGCTGAGCGATTTGAATTCGGAAGCCGCTGCTGTCTCACACCACTCGAACAACACGGCTTCGGCAGTCGTGATTGTCGCGCCGCTGTTGGCCAACCGCTCAAGAGCGAACTGATGATCGAGGTCGCGTCTCCCGGCAATCGCATCCGCTACGACGAAGGTTTGATAGCCCGCTGCCAGCAGATCGAGCACCGTCTGCAACACACAGACGTGCGACTCCATCCCCGCGACCACAATCTGAAACCGATCGTCAATCGACTCCGCCGCCGATCGCCAGCCGGTGCATTCCCACGCACTGAACTGTTTCTTGGCAGGTCTCTCGGCGATCAACTCTGACAGTGACGCGACCGTCTGCCCGAGTCCTTGCGGGTACTGCTCGGTGGCCATCGCGGGGATGCCAAACAACGTCGCCCCTTCGGCCAAGAACCGACAGTTCGAGACCAGTCGCTCGCGTGACGAGTCGCTCAGTGCCGCGACGAGCTTCTCTTGCACATCGACGATCAGCAGGCGACTCGACTCACGATGCAGCAACTCCGGGCTGCGAGAAATTTCGGACAGCGATGACATCAACGGGAAGCCTTTCAACGATCAGTGGGCGGACAATCGGCGAAGGACATTAACAGAAGACCCCGGGTTTGGCTGGACTGAAAATGAAAGCAGCCCGAGGAGCGAACGCCTCGGGCTGCAGAGTTTGTTCACTGTGCGTCGGAACTTCCACTCGCACAGAGATCAGTCGGGCCAATCATCACTTGATGAAGAGCATTTCCTGATAGGTTGGCAGCGGCCAGTGATCATCGGCGACGATCCCTTCGAGTTCATCGACGACTGCTCGAACCGCATCCATCGCGGGCTTGACCTGCTTGGCACAGCGTTCGGCCGCCTGCTGCGGGTTCGAGACTCCGTGTCCTCCGTGTCCACCTTCGTCGTTCAAATGCTCCAGCGCCGCGACGCTGACATTGAGCGACTTGATGAGGCTGCTGAGCTTCGTGAGCAGCGAGGCATCGAATTCGACACCTGCCGCTTTGCAGTTGCCTGCTGCGGCGGCGAGTTCGCTCTGATAGCGAACGGCGGCAGGATAGATGATCGTCTTGGCGATCTCATGCGTCAGCTTGGCTTCGACATTGATCGTGAGGACGTACTGCTCGAAGTAAATTTCCTGACGGCTTTCGACTTCGCGTGGGGAGAGAACTTTGTACTTCTCCATCATCGAGATGACCGCCGGGTCGGTAATCGCGGGGAGGGCATCAATCGTCTGCTTGTTGTTGGGCAGACCGCGCTTGGCCGCTTCGGCGTGCCACTCTTCCGAATAGCCGTCGCCGTTGAAGATCACCGCGCCGTGGGCGTCGATGATCGACTTGAGCAACGTCTGGACGGCACTATTCAGCTTGGAAGGATCGTTGCCGATCGCCTTTTCCAACTCGGTCGCCACGTAATCGAGCGACTCGGTCATGATCGTGTTCAACGCGACCAACGGTCCCGAAAGCGACTGACCCGATCCGACCGCGCGGAACTCAAACTTGTTGCCAGTGAAGGCGAATGGACTGGTGCGGTTTCGGTCCCCCGCATCCTTGGCCAACGGCGGCAGAGTATCGACGCCAACCGTCATGACGCCCTGCTGCTTGCTGGAGACTGCCGAACCGCTCTGCTTGATCTGATCGAACACGTCGGCCAGTTGCTCGCCGAGGAAGATCGAGATGATGGCGGGCGGAGCTTCGTTCGCACCGAGGCGATGGTCGTTGCCCGCGTGAGCCACAACCGCACGCAACAGTGTGGCGTGCTTATGGACAGCACGAATCACGGCTGCACAGAAGACAAGGAACTGCATGTTCTCGTGCGGAGTCTTGCCCGGTTCGAGCAGGTTGCCCTGCGTCGCGTTGCCGAGCGACCAGTTGCAGTGCTTACCGGAACCGTTGATTCCCGCGAACGGCTTCTCGTGCAGCAGGCATTCCAAGCCGTGCTTCTGAGCGACCTTCTTGAGGATCAACATTGTGAGCTGTTGATGGTCGGCGGCCACGTTGGCGTTTTCGTAGACCGGAGCTAGCTCGTACTGGCTCGGAGCCACTTCGTTGTGCCGCGTCTTCACGGGGATTCCGAGTTTGAACATCTCACGTTCGCCATCCATCATGCAGGCGAGAACGCGATCGGGGATCGCACCGAAGTACTGATCGCAGAACTCTTGCCCCTTCGGAGGAGTGGCTCCAAACAGCGTGCGACCCGCGTTGATGAGGTCGGGCCGAGCGAAGAAGAAGTTGCGGTCGATCAGGAAGTACTCTTGTTCGGGTCCGCAGGTCGAAACGACGAGAGCCGGATTCTTGTGTCCGAACAACTTCAGCACACGCTGAGCTTGCGCGTTGACGGCCTTCATCGAGCGGAGCAGCGGCGTCTTCTTGTCGAGCGCTTCGCCGGTCCACGAGAAGAACGCGGTCGGAATGCAGAGCGTCGTCCCGTTCGAGTTTTCGAGAATGTAAGCGGGGCTGGTCACGTCCCATGCCGTGTAACCGCGCGCTTCAAACGTCGCGCGAATTCCACCCGAGGGGAAACTCGATGCGTCCGGTTCGCCTTGGATGAGTGCCGTGCCACCGAATTCGGCAACCGCTCCGCCCGCTCCATCTGGATTGAGGAAGCTGTCGTGCTTTTCTGCCGTCAATCCCGTGAGAGGATGGAAGACGTGAGCATAGTGCGTAGCACCTTTTTCGATTGCCCAGTCCTTCATCGCGGCGGCAACCGTATCAGCGACATCGGCAGCGAGCGGCTCGCCCATTTCGATCGTCTTCAAGACCGATTTGAAGATGCTCTTCGGGAGTCGGTCCTTCATCACTTTTTGACTGAACACGTTGCAGCCGAAAAGATCGCCAGCCGAGGTCTCGGCGAAGTTCAGTGGAGCCGGGGCCGACTCAAAATTGGTGACTGCATTGATTGCATTGATCCGAGACGCACTGCCACTCATGAAACGTTGCCTTCCAAAAAAACTGGTTTGAGCGCGAAAAACCCACAGACGCTCGCTCGCGACGAGCAACCATTATGCCGAGCCGTCATTTGAATCTGACCCCGACGCGAGGGCCGAGAATCTAACAAGAC
>JAYVOX010000717.1:0-3468 GCA_043757695.1 Schlesneria sp. | reverse complement strand
GCGATGTCGTGCGCGGGACGTGGAAGAAGGTTCCCGAAAAGCCCGATCCGAAGTCGGCCGATCTCAAGTCAGACTTCATCGTCGATTTGCCGGTCCCGTTCGACCACGAACTCAAGAACCACATGCGCACGCACGGGGTGCAGTTCACCGGCAAGTCGCCATCGGGGCTGTTCGGCATGGGTGACCTGATGGTGCTGCTGAACCTGCTGTCGTTCGCGGCCTTCGTCTGGTTCATGTGGTACATCATGCGGCGCAACAGCGATCCGATGGGATCGGGGATGATGAGCAACTTCATCCGCAGCCCGGCCAAACGATTCAAGCCCTCCGACCAGCAGACCACGTTCGACGATGTCGCCGCGATGGAACACGCGAAGGGGGAGTTGCAGGAGATCGTCGAGTTCCTCAAAACGCCCGCCAAGTTTCAAAGACTGGGCGCTCAGATTCCGAAGGGCGTGCTGCTGATGGGATCGCCCGGAACCGGCAAGACGCTGCTCGCACGCGCCACGGCGGGAGAAGCGGGCGTCCCGTTCTTCACGATCAATGGGTCCGAGTTCATCCAAATGTTTGTCGGCGTCGGGGCGAGTCGAGTGCGGGATATGTTCAAGACCGCGAAGGAGAGCGCTCCGTGCATTCTGTTCATCGACGAGATTGATGCTGTTGGCCGACATCGCGGCGCGGGACTCGGCGGCGGCCACGATGAACGCGAACAAACTTTGAACCAGATTCTCAGTGAGATGGACGGCTTCACACAGACGGAGTCGGTGATCGTGATCGCCGCGACGAACCGTCCCGATGTCCTCGACCCCGCCCTGCTCCGCCCCGGCCGGTTCGACCGTCACGTCACCGTGGATAAGCCGACCAAGACGGGGCGCGTCGCGATCTTGAAGGTTCACGTCCGCAAAGTGCCACTCGACGCGAGCGTTGATCTCGAACGGATCGCCGCCAACACGATTGGATTCTCGGGTGCCGAACTGAAGAACCTCGTCAACGAAGCCGCCCTGAACGCGGCACGCACCAGTCGCGACACCGTGCTGCCGGAAGACTTCGACGCGGCTCGCGAAAAGATTCTGATGGGACCGAAACGCGAAGAGGTTCTCAACGAACACGAGAAGGAAATGACCGCCTATCATGAAGCGGGCCATGCGTTGCTGGCGTGGTTGCTGTCGGATGTCGATCACGTTCACAAGGTGACGATCATCCCGCGCGGACGGGCGTTGGGACTGACGTGGCTGGTTCCTGACGAAGACCGTTACAACGTCGGGGAATCGCGGCTCCACTCACAGCTCGCGTTCATGCTCGGCGGCCGCGCGGCGGAGAAGATGGTCTACGACGAGTACTCCGCCGGAGCCGAGAACGATCTCATACGAGCCACGGCCATCGCTCGAAAAATGGTCACACGTTGGGGGATGAGTCCCGCGATCGGGCCGGTCGCCTTCCGCGATGGCGAAGAGCATCCGTTCCTCGGTAAAGAGATCCACGAGCAGCGCGAGTACAGCGATGAGACCGCGCGCGTGATCGACTCCGAAGTCTTGAAGTTCCTGCTGCAAGCCGATCGGCGCGCGATCGAAGTTCTGAGCGAACACCGCGACAAACTGGATGCCCTCACCAAAGCACTCATCGAGAAAGAGTCGCTCGATCAGGACGAGATCGCCGCAATCATCGGCGTCCCCGCACGGCGTGGTGAGTGAGCGTTTGGCGGTGATCCTGTTCCGCGCACAGTGGTCGTCGATGAGACCTGCGTGGTAAGCCGGGTGGCGTTAACAGCCCGTTGAAAAACCGTAGGATGGACGCCTCGTCCGTCCGTTTCGAATTGGGTTTCGCTCGGACGAGGCGTCCAACCGACGTTGTTCAACGGGCGATTAGGCCAATGGTCGCGGTTGGGTTTCCCACCGTGCTCCGGCCCTGCCATCCGTGCGATGATTCCCTTCAAATCAGGTGACCGCACGGATGGCAGGGCCGGAGCACGGATGAAAAGCCTGATGCAGCAGTTGATGAGCGGAGGGCCGTGAAGCGGCGGACGTTCCGCCCTGAACGAGAATCACTCACTTCTTCCAGTCGTAGCTCTTCTGCTTCTGGAAGCCGGTCACACGGAGCGTCTGGCCCGGCAGGATGTCGATCTGTGTGAAGGCGTTGTTCTCAACCCCCGCTCCTTCAACCATCGCGCGCAGCGTGCAGTAGTGGATGCCCGCGATCTCTTGATGATCGTTCTGATGACTGTGTCCTTGGAAGGCGGCGAGAACTTTGTGAGACTCCTCCAACACACTCCTCACGGCGACGGCATTCTTGATCGCGTGCTGCTTGGCGTTGTCGAGACGTTGATGAGCGAAGACGATCGTCGGCTTGTCGGTCTGCTTGAGGTCCGTTCGTAACCAGTCGATCTCAACGGGCGGGATGTTCGCGTCGTCCCACGAAAAATTCTGGCGGTGGTACGGCTGGCCATCACCGAGGAAGCAGGCATCGAGCACGACGAAGTGAAAGCCGCTCACGTCGAACGAGTAATA
Organism: Schlesneria sp.; assembly: GCA_043757695.1. Classification (GTDB taxonomy): domain Bacteria; phylum Planctomycetota; class Planctomycetia; order Planctomycetales; family Planctomycetaceae; genus Schlesneria. The sequence goes on along the minus strand of JAYVOX010000717.1, from coordinate 967 downwards.
CGATTCTTTCCGACCGACGCCACTGAGGAACTCCGGCTTCGAGAGCGTCGTCACGCAGTGGTTGCCAAGCACGTAGTGCCGATCGGGAGAGATCGCTGAAAACGTCTCGTCGATCCGTTTGAGATACGCCAGTTCCGCTTCGACCGTCGCGGCCGCATCAATCAGGTCGCCGAGTTCGACCAAGAATCGAGGCTTCCGTTCACGGAACTGCTTCGCCGCTACGGCCAGCTTGTCGAGTGAGTCGCGATAGTAGCGCGTCCCGGCGGCGGGCTTGTCGGCGTAGTGCAGATCGGTGATGAGGCCGAAGCGGAGCAGCGGTTCCGCGACGGGTACGTTGTTCGCGTCAGGTTCGGCCGCGAAGAGTCGCACCGAGTCTGATAACGGCAGAGCCAGCGACTCGTGAATCGCCAACGCTCCCAGCCAGAGCGAGCCGCCGTGAAGGAGACTGCGGCGTGTCAGTTGTTGCATGGGGATCATCCTCGTAGCTCGTTGCGATACCACCTGCGGCCGAAGTTGGCGCAGGCATCTACGGTAGTCCTGTCGCTCCGCCGACAGGACATCTTGTCGGCAGAGCGACAAGACTACAGTAGCGGGAGCGACAGCTTGGATAACCCGCAGCGTCACTTCTCACCGTGAGAGGTTTATAACTCGCACGGGATGGACGGAGACCTTCTTCGACGCAAACTGGACTCCAGTCTTCCGAAGTCTTTCGCACCAATCGTCAAACGCCTCACACTGAGCCGTGCGAGGTTCATTCGGGACGCGGGAGCAGGCCGACTTGTCGTCCGGCGCGGAAGACGTGTGTTGGCTCGATCCGTTGTCGGGCGACTTCAGTGTGCTGTTCGGAATCGGTGAGCGGGAACTGGCCCTGTTGAAGTTCGAGGATCGCGATGTCGGCGATGGCTCCCGGTCGCAGCGTTCCCAATTCGTGTTCGCGGCCGAGAAAGCGCGCGGGCGTTTGCGTGAC
>JAYVOX010000716.1:0-12973 GCA_043757695.1 Schlesneria sp. | reverse complement strand
TCGGCATCGACCTCAATGATCCGAGCCGGCCCGCTCTCGACGATCATCGTGTGGCCATTGGCCAGTCGCTGGAAGGCGTGGACTTCGACTCGCTTCCCTTCGTTGCCGTTCTGCTTGCCAGCGTTGTACTGCCAGACGGTCTTGCCCTCGGATGTGACCTCGACGATCTCGGTCCAAGACTTCTGAAAGAGGAAGTTGCCGTTGGCGAGTTTCCACGCATCGTGAATGTCGCGAATCGGCTGCTGCCATGCGAACTCACCCTTCTCATCGACGAGGGCCAGCACCTTCGCCGAGTAATCGCCGATGAGCACTTTTCTCGGCTTACCGGTCTGCACCGACGAGTTGTCCTCGGCGAGAATGTCCAGTGTCGAGCAGAGCGTCACGCACACCACAGCCAACCGAGTCACAAACGATCGCATGAGCAAGAGCCTTCAAAATGAAAGAAAAGTGGGGCCGTTGGACGAAGGCCGTTCCCTCGTTGAGCGGCATACTGAGAGAAGTGTGCTGCGTTTGCGAGGCTGAACGCAATGCAGGCGTTTCCGACGGAGGCCAGCTTGCCGTAAGGCCGCGGGTTCCTTGATTCTTCCGACTGGAAACCTTACGGCACACGGCTCGCCAAGAATATCTCACTCCTGGCCGCGTGAGGTAAAGACAAACGTGCCGTCTCACGCGAAGTCGCCCTTGGTGATGCGGAGGACTTCGTCGAGCGTGGTCGTGCCGTCGAGGACTCGGGCGTAGCCGTTCATGCGCAGCGTCATCATGCCTTGCTTGAGAGCGTAGTCGCGGATGGCGGCCGAGCTGGCGCGTTGGATGCACAAACGACCGATCTCGTGGTCGGTACGCAACAACTCAAAGATCGCGCGGCGGCCGGAATAGCCCGTGCTGCGACATTCACGACAGCCGACGGGCCTCCACAATTTTTCTGGCAGTGGACGCGGGAAGTCGGAGGGGAATTCCAAGGGGTCGTGAACGTAATGCTCCTTGCAGTGCTTGCAGAGGACGCGGATCAGGCGCTGAGCCAAGACGCCCTCAACAGTACTCGCGACCAGATACGGTTCGACACCCATGTCGATCAGCCGCGCAAACGCGCTGGGAGCGTCGTTCGTGTGGAGCGTGCTGAACACGAGATGGCCCGTCAGCGAAGATTGGATCGCCGCGTCGGCCGTCTCACCGTCGCGGATTTCTCCGATCAGGATGATGTCCGGGTCATGACGCAGGATGCTTCGCAACGCGGCGGCGAACGTCAGGCCGACCTTGGCATGAACCTGAATCTGGCTGATGCCGGGGTTCTGGTACTCGACAGGGTCTTCCACCGTGACGATCTTGATGGTCGGGTCTTTGATCTCATTGAGAGCGCTGTACAGCGTCGAAGTCTTGCCGCTCCCGGTCGGTCCCGTAACCAGCACGATCCCGTGCGGCATCGAGATCAGCTCGTGAAACGTCTTCGCCATGTCGGCGTCCATCCCAACGTTCTTGAGATTGAAGACCATGCGGCCCTTGTCGAGCAGTCGCAGCACGACTCCTTCGCCATGCACCATGGGGATGATCGAGACGCGCACGTCGATCTCGCGCCCGCTGATCTTCAACTTGATGCGACCGTCCTGCGGGATCCGTTTCTCGGCGATGTTCAGCTTCGACATGATCTTCAAGCGAGTCACGATCGCCGCGTAGAAGTGGGCGATCGACTCGGGAACCGGCTGGACTCGCAACAGGCCATCGACGCGGTAACGGATGATCAGGCCGTGCTCCTGCGGTTCGATGTGAACATCGCTCGCCTGCTGTTCGAGGGCCTCCATCAGCAGTTCGTTCACCAGCTTGATGACCGACGCGTTCTCGGCCTGAGACGCGAGGTCCGCGTCATCAGCCGACAGATCGCTGAGCAGTTCCACTCCGTCAGCCGTCCGCTGCGCAACCAGCTCGTTCAGCGTGTCGCCGCCGACCCCGAGATGCTCCTTGATGAGCTCGACCACGTCCAACCGGCGAGCCAGCACGGGGATGAGGTGAAACCCGCTCACCGACTCCAGTTCTTCCAGTGCTTCGAGGTTGAAGGGGTCGCACGTCGCGACGACCACGCTGCCATTGCGGCGCGTGATTGGCAGCAGTGAATGCCGGAAGACGGCCGTCGTCGGAAACTGCATCAGCAGGTCGTGGTCGATCAGTTCCTGCTTGACCTCAATGAACGGCATCCCCAGTTCGTCGGCGAAGGCTTTGAGGACTTCGTCCTCGTTGACAAGTCCCAACTCGATGAGCGCTCGATCGAGCCGCCGTCCCGCCACCTGCGGCAACGCCGTGTCGATCTGTTGCCGGGAAACCAGGCCGTGGCGAATCAGAGTCTGTGCGATGTCCATGAAGGATGGCGTCTCATTGCGGCAATGACGGAGGCGGGGAGTGTTTTCAGTTGGCCAATCGCGGCGTGGGGCCGATTTGTAATCTGCCCGTGTCCTGCGGAGAAAAGAGACGGGCAGGTTACAAACCTGCCCCACGACGCAGCTCGGCATTCTCGCTTGAACCGGACAAACAGAGCAAGGCGGAGTAGCATCCTGCGCAGGTTGATTTCAGAAATGAGGCCGCCGTTCGCCGGAGTTGAACTGATGAAACCGTCTCTGTTGCGTGTCCGTCTTGCCGTGTTGGTTGCTCTGTTGTGCGGCGGCTCAACTTTGAGTCTTGTCGCTCAAACCACCGACAAGGTTGATGCCGCACAAGGACGTGTGGTTCTCCGTCGGCTCAACCGCACCGAGTATCAGAACACGGTGCGCGACCTGCTGGGCATCGATGTCGATCTAAAAGAATTGCTCCCGTTGGACAGTTCGGCCGGCGGGTTCGACAACGTGGGCGAGGCGTTGCACATCTCGTCCTTCCTGATGGACCGGTATCTGGACGCGGCCGACAAGGCACTCAACGTCGCCATCGCCAACCTGCCGCAGCCGCCGCTGGTCCAGAAACGCTACAGCCTGAAAGACGACCGGCTGGTCAAGACGACGACCGAGAAGGTCTATCTGGATCGAGACGATTCGCTGGTGATGTTTAGCTCGTCACCGTGGAACGCGATCACGGTCGGACAGTTTTATCCGCCGGATCGCGGCCGGTATCGTATCCGCATCTCGGCCTACGGGTTTCAAAGTTCCGGCAAGCCGGTCACGTTCCGCATCGATGCCGGGCCGATGCTGATGGGGACGAAGAACCATCTCGTTAGCTACTTCGATGCCGCCGCCGACAAGCCGACAGTGACGGAGTTCGTCGATCACTTCGAGGCTCGCAATCACATCCGCATCTCGCCGTACGGACTGGCGAACGCTCAGACCGTGACGAAAGTCGGAGCCGACGATTACGAGGGACCGGGCTTGGGCATCGAATGGATCGATGTCGAAGGTCCGCTCCACGATGCGTGGCCGCCGGAAAGTCATCGCCACATCTTCGGGGAGATGGCGCAAGGACCGGCACCGATCTACAACTACTCCCAGCGAGTAGAAGTTGTCTCGAAAGAACCGCTCGTCGATGCCGATCGCATCCTTCGCAATTTCGCTCGCCGCGCCTTTCGGCGACCGGTCACCGACGCCGACATCCTGCCGCTCATCAAACTCGTCGAGTCCAAGCTGGCCGAGAAACATTCATTCGAGCAAGCCATTCGCGTGGGCCTCGCGGCGATGCTGGTCTCGCCCGAGTTTTTGTTTCTACGCGAAGAGCCGGGCCAACTCGACGATTTCGCCCTCGCCAGCCGCCTGTCGTATTTCCTCTGGAGCACGATGCCGGACGAGGAGTTGCTCACACTCGCCGAGGGTAGTAACCCGAAGCGTGAGCGAGGGGTTGCCACGAGTGACTCGGTAGTCGAAACGTCTTCGCCATCGCTTACGCGTCGGGTTACTTTGTCTGACCCCGAGACGCTCCACAAACAAGTCGAACGCATGCTTGCCAGCCCGAAGTCCGTCGCGTTCACCGAGAACTTCGTCGGCCAATGGCTCGGACTGCGCGACATCGACTTCACCGAGCCGAGCCACCTCCTCTATCCCGAGTTCGACGACATGCTCAAGGTCTCGATGGTCCGCGAGACGGAGCAGTTCTTCGCCGAGGTTCTCAAAGACGATCTGAGCCTCACGAATTTCGTCGCGTCGGATTTCACATTGCTCAACGCGCGGCTGGCCAAGCATTACGGCATCCCCGACGTGGACGGATTCGCCTTCCGCAAGACGCCACTACCACCGGACAGCCATCGCGGCGGCATGCTCACGATGGCCAGCGTGTTGAAAGTCACGGCCAACGGCACCAGCACTTCGCCCGTCATGCGTGGAGCCTGGGTGCTGGACCGCATCCTCGGCCAGCCGCCGTCACCGCCGCCCGAAAACGTCGCCGCGCTCGAACCCGACATTCGCGGAGCCACCACGATTCGCGAACAGTTGTCCAAGCACCGCCAGATCGAATCGTGTGCGAGCTGTCACGTCGAAATCGATCCACCCGGTTTCGCACTGGAAAGCTTCGACGTGATCGGCGGCTGGCGCGACCGCTACCGCACGACCGGCTGGGGCAAGCACGTCGAAGAGGCACGCGTCGATGGCCGCAAGATGCCGTACAACCTCGGTCACAAGATCGAACCGGCCGACACCCTTCCCGACGGTCGCCGCTTCGCGAACATCGACGAATTCAAGCAACTGCTCCTCGCCGACAAAGACCAGCTCGCCCGCGCCCTGACGACCAAGCTCCTCATCTACGCCACCGGCGCCGCCCCCGCGTCAGCAGATGAACCCAAAATCGACACAATCCTCGCCAAGGTCCGCGAGAAGAACTACGGCTTCCGTTCGCTCATCCACGAGATCGTCGCGAGCGAGTTGTTCCGCACGAAGTGATGCGCTCGTGAAGTGGTTGGATTCCTTCCCGCTGTATGGTCAAACCGCACGATTGTATGGTAAAACCGCACGAATGAACGGCTTGGCTCAAATTGTTTGCTCGCGTGTTCGGGCGGAGATTTTTCGCGTGCTGTTCGGTCTGAGGACCGACGAACTGCATCTGCGCGAGATTCACCGCCAGACGGGCCTGGCCATCGGCACCGTGCGGCAGGACATCGACAAACTCGTCGAGATGGGGTTGGTCATCCGGCGGCCGGATGGCAACCGAGTTTATTACGTCGCCAATCTGAGCCATCCGCTGTATGCGGAGATTCACCGCATGGTTCTCAAGACGGCGGGACTGGCGGACGTTTTGGCCGCCGCGTTAAGTTCTGAGGGCGTCCGGTGTGCGTTCGTGTTCGGCTCGATGGCCGGTGGGAATGCCACACCGAACAGCGACATCGACCTGATGGTGATCGGCAGTGTTGGGCTGCGCAAGGTCTCTGGGTTGCTTTCGGGCGTCGGCAATCAGTTGGGGCGCGAGATCAATCCGTATGTGCTGAGTCCCACGGAGTTCAACCGGCGAATTCGCGACAAGGATCACTTCCTGACTTCCGTCTTGGCTTCCCCAAAAATCTTTGTGGCGGGCTCTGAAGATGACCTTGAAGCAATGGGCGGATAACGGCTGGTTGAAGCCGCACCAGACCAGTCGGCAAGAGATCGGCAAGCTGCTGTCGATCACGCGTCGCGACTTGACCGACGCGCGGTCCGGCGAGATCTCTGACGACTGGCGTTTCGGCATTGCCTACAACGCCGCACTCAAGCTTTGCACCGTTCTGCTTTACGCGGAGGGATACCGCCCGCCGCAGACTCTCGCGCACTATCGCACCTTGCAGGCACTGCCGGTGATACTCGGCACGGAACGTAAGGCAGACGCGGACTATCTGGATGCCTGCCGAATCAAGCGCAACTCGGTCGAATACGACAGCGTCGGTGGCGCAACCGCAGCCGATGCGGACGAGTTGATTGAGTTTGCGGAGTCATTGGAGAAAGATGTTTTGAATTGGCTACGATCCGCGCGTCCACAATTTGCGCCGCCAATGATTCCGCCAAAGCAATGAACTTAAGAGGCCGCGATCCCCCGGTTCAAACAGATTCTTGCGAAATCACGATCGAATTCATGCCCCAACTCAAGGAATTTCCCATGAAACTTGAACGCCGTACCTTCCTGCGTGCGGCTGGTGTGACGATGGCTTTGCCGGTGTTGGATGCTCTGCTGCCGCACGTGCGGGCTGGAGAGAAAGCCGCCCCGCCGCCGCGTCGCATGGTTTGCATCTGCACGCCGCTGAGTGTGCATCCGCCGTTTTTCTTTCCGGAGCAGGCGGGGAAGGACTATCAGCTCTCGCCGTATCTGGAGCCGCTCAAAGAATTGCGAGACGCCTTCACCGTGATCTCCGGGCTGGCGCATCCCGATGTGGGTTCGAGTCACGATTCGATCTTCAGTTTCCTGACGGCCGCTCCGCATCCGGAGATTCGGGCGGGATTTCGCAACAGCATCTCGGTGGACCAGTTCGCGGTCGAACACATTGGTGGGCAGACACGAGTCCCCAGCTTGTCATTGTCGGCCGAGGGGTTTGGTTTGTCGTGGACTCGCAGCGGGGCACTCGTTCCTCCCGATCTCTTTCCGGCAGCCGTATTCGCTCGTTTGTTTTTGGAGGGGCGGCCGGACGAGGTACAGGCTCAGGCGCGACGACTGCGCGACGGGCAGAGCATCCTCGACACGGTGCGTGAGCAGGCGAAGGCGATGTCACCGAAGCTTGGCACGCGCGATCGCGAGAAGGTGGACGAGTACTTTACCAGCGTCCGCGAACTCGAACAGCGCATGGTCACGGCCGCGGAATGGTCGAAGAAACCCAAGCCCAAGGTGGATGTGAAGCAGCCGGAGAACAACATGAACTCGGCCGACCTGATCGGCAAGACGCGGCTGCTGCTCGACCTGACGCGCCTCGCGCTGCAAACCGATTCGACGCGGCTCGTCTCGATGCTGCTGCTCGGGACGAGCCTCGTGCCGCCGATCCCCGGCGTGTCGCTCGGCCATCATGACCTGTCGCATCACGGCCAGGATCCCGCCAAGATCGAGCAACTCAAAAAGGTCGAATTGGAAAAGATGAAGACCGTGCAGGAGTTCCTGGAGAAGTTGAAGAAGACGGAAGAGCAGGGCGAAACGTTGCTCGATCGCACGATGGTCTTCTTCAGCAGCAACCTGGGCAACGCGGGGACGCACTCGACCAGGAACCTGCCCGTCCTGTTTGCCGGTGGCGGTTTCAAGCACGGCCAACATTTGGCGTTCGATCCGATAAACCCGCCGCCGCTGAGCAACCTGTATGTCAGCATGCTCCAGCGACTCGGCATTGAGGCCGACAAGTTCGGCTCGAGTACGGGCACGCTGACGGGACTCGAATTCAAAGGCTGATCCGCGTTGTCGCGGCGCGAGCCGACTGGATCACAGCGTGTTCCCGGAGAACGGCTCGTGCGTCATCGACTGGTGCCACGCAGGTTGATGAGATGGTGGCGATACTGGTGCTTGCGAGACCGCCACATCCGCAATCATTCGCGCCGACTCAGCGCGCTGCGGCGGGCATGGTCGATGCACAACGCGAAGAGTCCTGGAGTTGGTCCCCAATCGACAGCGAACATCACGCGAAGACTTCAGTCACCACTTCACCTTCGTTGACGGTGGGGCGTTCGGGGCGGCCTTGCAGGCGGTAGATCAGTTGCGTGTGGTCGAGGCCCAGCGCGGCGAGGATCGTCGCGTGAAGTGAGTGGACGTGGACCTTGCGTTCGATGGCGTGCATCCCGAACTCGTCGGTCGCGCCAATGATCTGGCCTCCCTTCACGCCGCCGCCCGCCAGCCAAGTCGTGAAGCCGTAGGGATTGTGGTCGCGACCGTCTCCCTTCTCGCTCATCGGCGTCCGGCCGAACTCACCGCCCCAGACGACGAGCGTCTCGTCCAACAGGCCGCGTTGTTTGAGATCCTTCAGCAGCGCGGCGATCGGTCGGTCGGTCTCGCCGCAGTACTTGGTGTGGTTCTCTTCGAGCTTCGTGTGCGCGTCCCACTTGCTGCCAGCGCCCGAGTACAACTCGATGAAGCGGACGCCGCGCTCGATCAGCCGCCGAGCCATCAGGCAGTTGCGGCCAAACGGCTGCGTCGCCTTGTCGTTCAATCCGTAAGCCTCCTGAGTCGCGGCAGTCTCTTCGGCGAGATCGACCGCCTCGGGGGCATGCGCCTGCATCCGGAAGGCCAGTTCGTATGAGGCGATGCGTGCTTCGAGTTCGCTGTCGCCGAGACGGCCTGCGAGGTGTTCGCGGTTGAGTTGGTTGATGAAACCCAGCTTGCTTTGCTGCCGCGCGTCGCTGATGCCGTCGGGCGTGCTGAGGTGCAGGATCGGATGCTTGCCCGGCAGGAATTTCGTCCCCTGATAGGTTGAGGGCATGAAGCCCGATCCCCAGACGCGGTTGCCGCCGGGCGGTTCGCGTTCGCTGTCCATCATCACAACAAACTCGGGCAGGTTGCGGTTTTCGGAGCCCAGCCCGTAGTTGACCCACGCGCCGAGACTCGGCCGCCCCGCGAGAATGCTGCCCGTATTCATCTGGCAGATGCCGCCGACGTGGTTCAGCGCGTCGGACGTACACGACCGGATCACGCACAGATCGTCGGCACACTCGCCCACATTTTTGAACCAGTCGGAGACGGGGATGCCGCTCTCGCCGTACTGCTTCCACGTCCGCTTGCATTCGAGCAGCGGGTTTTCCGAGACGCCCATCGGCGTGATGACCCGCTTGATCGACGGCGGCAGCGGCTTCCCGGCATATTCGTTGACCATCGGCTTCGGATCAAACGTGTCGATCGAACTGCACGCCCCGTCCATGAACAGGAAGATGACGTTCTTGGCCCGCCCGGCAAAGTGGGGCCGCCGCCGAACAGCCTCGACCGCACCGGCCGCATGCTGTTCTCCAGCCATCATTCCCGCCAAAGCCACGGCTCCAAAGCCGCCTCCCGTGCGGACGAGGAAGTCGCGGCGCGAGGTGGCCTGTGTGCGATGATTCAAATGGAAATTGGGCATGGCAGTGTCATTCGCAAATGAGAAACATCGGGATGCTGAGGGAGCGCGATTCGCGGCGTCACACCGAGTTCGCGACGTGTGTCCAAGTTTAATTGACCGAGTCATCACGGAGGCGTTCGGCTTCAGTGGTGGCGAGCATTTCGAGTTCCTCGTCAGTGACTCAGTGTCCCGTCAACGGTGTCCAACCGCGCCACCTACCCGCGTCAGTTGATTCGCCGTGTCGATCGCGTCTGACTCAATTCTGAGCCACACGGTTCTTCGCTCGCAGCTTCTCTTCCAGCTCGGTCAGCAATCGATCACGGGCGGCTTGTGTGACACCGTCAAGTGCCTCATAGGAGCTGATAGGCAATCCCAACATCTCTTGGATTACTTGGATCCGCCCCTCAACGCGCCCCTTAACGCGCCCCTTAACTTCTCCCCGTTGTTCCGCCCCTTCCATTCGACTGATGTCATCGCGCAGCCCCTTCGTGCGGGAGTCATACCTGATCCGTTCGGCTTCAGTGGTGGCGAGCATTTCGAGTTCCTCCACGGTTTGATAGAGGCCGGAGAAATTGAGTTCTTCCGGCCAGAGTTTTGTTTCCAGTTCGGCTCCATGTTGCAACACATACAGCCAGCCGTCCAGTTCGGTTTTCAATTCGGAAAGCGTCTTCCGAAACCGAGGGAACTCGACGACATGCACCGACAACTGATCGGTGAACACGGTCGTGTGCGAATCGTTCCACAGGCGATAGTGCTGGAGATGCGACGGCTCCGCCGAATCACCTCCAGCGACCGGCAGCTTCTCGTCCAGCAACAGCACGGAGATGGCTGGCTGGAGTGACGAGTACGGTTCCCCTTCCGACAACTGCTGTCCGTACATCTTGGCCCAATAGTACAGCAGCCGTTCCTTCAGATGCGGATGCGTGAACAACTGCATCTCGATGTTGTAATGCCGCCCCTGTCCGTCGCGGGCACGCACGTCGAGTACCGAGAGCTTGTCCTCGTCGGACTCCTGCGGTAGCAGCGGGTTCAAGATCGTCAGCGAGACCAGACTCCGATCGGCCGGTGGATCGAGCAACGCATTGAGCAGCAGCACCAACAGCGGCGCGTTCAAACACCCACTTGAAGGCGAAGTCGATCTTGGGGTCGATGCCATGCGGCATGAAGCAGCCTCCGTCAGCCAACACCGTCGAATCAAACTTCCTGTAGCCACGCTCGCCAGGGCGCGGGTTCCCGCGTTCTGGCGAACACAGCGACGGGCACAATCATTTTCCGAAACTGCCTCACTCGACGAACAAAAACTCGTTCGCGTTTAGCAGCGCATGGCACAGATCGGTGAAGGCGGCTTCGGTGTCGGAGTCGGTCGGGGTGTGGACGCTCTCGCCGGCGCGGGTCGTGTCCGAGTCGGCGATGATCTGTTGTTGAGCGGCCACGAACTTCATTGCGGCCTGGATTTCCCTGTCGCTCGCGGTGCGGCCGAGGGCGATCTGCCAGGCTCGACCGACGCGCGCGGCCGGGTCGGCGGAACCGGCTTCCTCTTTCGAGCGTGTCGAAAGTTGTTTGGCCGCGCTGACAATCAGGTTGCTGTTGAGCAGCATCAGGGCTTGCGGAGCGATTGTCGTTTTGGTGCGACAGCCGCAGGCTTCGTGCATGTCGGGGAAGTCGAACGCGGCCATCAGCGGGTACGGCAGATTGCGCTTGGCGTAGATGTAGACCGACCGGCGGACTCGATCCGGCGGATCTCCGACCTTCCACGCTCCGGCCCCCCCGAAGTTGGGAGGCAACTCGGGTCGCACGCCGGTTCCGAACATGGTGTCGTTGAAATTGCCCGACGACACCAGCCACGCATCACGGATCCGCTCGGAGGAGAGGCGTTGGCGGGGGAAGGCGGAATAGGGGGCTGAGGGGCGAGGGCTGAGGGACAAGGGAGCAGAGGCATCGGCGATGGTGGCAACCTCAATTGTCTTTTCCGTCGCTCGCCCCTCAGCCCTCGTCCCTTGGCCCTTCTGCCGGTAAACCGCCGACAACACGATCAGCCGATGCAGGTGCTTCGTACTAAAGCCGCTGGCGATGAACTCGGACGTGAGCCAGTCAAACAGTTCGGCATGTTGCGGCTTGGGCGTTTGGACACCGAAGTCGTTCGCGGTCTCGACAAACCCGTGGCCAAAATGACCCTGCCAGACGCGGTTGACCCAGACGCGATGCGTCAGCGGATGATCGGCCGCTGTCAGCCAGCGGGCCAGTTCCGAACGTCGTCCCGAGGATCGTTCAGTCGGCGGCGTGATCGCGGGCGGGCTGAGCGTCGCCTCGCGGCGCAGGATCGCCGGGAAGTGCGGAACCAGTACTTCGAGCGGCTTGTCGTAGCTGCCGGTTTCCAGGAGATGCGTCTGCGGCGGAGTGGTCGAGAGTTCCGCGACGGCCATCACGTGCGCCTCGCGTGGCGGTTTGGGCTGCTTCTTTTTCGCTTCGGTCAACAGCGCGATCAACTCGTCACGGCGAGCCTTCTTGTCTTCGGCGATGTGCTTGGGAAGATCGTCGTTCTTGTACTCCATCTGCCGCTCGGACCAGAACGCGAGCTGCCTCTGCATCGCGGATCGTTCTTCGGGAACGCAGTCGATCGCGGCGAGCACGTCGGCCGGGAACTTCATCCGCTTGTCGCCCGCCATCTTGATCCGCGCGGCCTTCTCGATCTCGTGCAACTCGTGTCGCAGTTCGGCGGTCTCATCAAGCCACTGCTGTTGCTGACGGCGATACTCGGCGAGTTGCTCGTGCGGACCGACGGGCAGTTTGTCTTCGAGGACGATCCCCGCGAAGAACGCCTGCAATTGATAGAAGTCGGTCTGCAGGATCGGATCGAACTTGTGGTCGTGACACTGCGCGCAGCCGATCGACAGGCCGAGTACCACCGCGCCGAGATTGCCCGTCAAATCGTCGAGTGCCATCTGGCGAGCGAGATGAATGTTGGAAGCGTTGCTTTCATCGGGCCACATCCGGCAGTAACCGGTCGCCGCGAGTGCCTCCATATCGTCGGGAAAGAGTTCGTCCCCGGCCAACTGCTCTTGGAGAAAGCGGTCGTACGGCAGATCGCGATTGAACGCGCGGATCACATAGTCGCGGTACTTGTACGCCAGCGGTCGAGCTGGGTCGGCGTTGAAGCCGGCGGTCTCGGCGAACCGCACCACGTCGAGCCACATCCGGCCCCAAGCCTCACCGTAGTGCGGGCTGGCCAGCAGACGTTCGACCAATTGCTCGTAAGACTCGGGCGATTCATCGGCCAGAAATTCGGCGGCCTCTTCGGGAGTCGGCGGCATCCCGACCAGATCGAACTTCACGCGACGCAGCAGGGTCAGCTTGTCGGCCGGTGTGGAGAAGCTCAGCCCCTCTTTGGCCAGCGCCGCGAGCAGGAACGCATCGACTTCGTTCTGAGTTTGCGAACCGGATGTCGTCCCGATGACCGGCACTGCCGGACGAGTCACCGGCTGGAACGACCAATGATTCCGCTCGGCCTCATTGAACTTGTGCGGCTCGGCCGCCAGCGCGAACGAGGCAACCAGCAACGCGACCACGCCAGCAAGGCGAACCGATGACGAACTTAAGCAAGACATCGCAGCAAGGCTCCCGCGCAGCAGAGAGTGACCAAACAGGGGCCGGTACTATATCGGAAGACTTTCTCGTAGCGAAACGGGAACGTCCGACTCGGCCTCAGAATGCTCACGATCGAACGGACGGCTGTGCCGGTTGAGTGACCTGTTCCGGCGGATGTCACGCCTGCGTTGGTCTGTCTATAGCCCGCACAGTCGTCGTCCAACGGGGTTCTGATGCGGGGTCGCGGTGGTTGGTGACGGCTGGTACTTCACGCTCGGCTCCAGACAGAACAGCTCTGGAGACTGCGTTGCGAGATGGAGTTGTCCGACCGTAGACTGCCGCCCTCTTGGACTCCCCTAATTCTTGGTCTTCAGCTTCGTCACTGCCTGTGAATTGAACTTCGTTTCAAGGACGGCAGGGCGTGGCGTCTCTTCGTGGAAGGCAATCTCCATGCCCGTCAAAGTTCGC
>JAYVOX010000715.1:0-3470 GCA_043757695.1 Schlesneria sp. | reverse complement strand
ACGAACAACAATTTCGCGATCTCGACCGACTACATCGGGATGAACTACGACTATCCCGAAGGAAGCTGGCAGACCCGCGAACGCATCTTCCGCCAGCACCTGCTCTACCAGATGGGGCTGATGTACACGCTGGCCAATCATCCGCGCGTGCCGCAGAAAATCCGCGACGAGTTCACGCGGCTGGCACTCGCCAAGGATGAGTTTCAGGACCACGAGAACTGGCCGCACCAAATGTATGTACGTGAAGCGCGTCGGCTCGTGAGCGAGTACGTGATGGCACAAGCCGACTGCCAGGGGAAGCGCGTTTGCGACGACCCGGTGGGACTCGGGGCCTACAACATGGACTCGCACAACTGCCAGCGCTACGTCACGCAGGATGGCAAGGTTCGCAACGAGGGAGACGTGCAGATCGGTGTCTCACCTTATCCAATCAGCTATCGCTCAATCCGCCCGAAGAAGGCTGAGTGCGAGAATCTGCTCGTCCCGGTCTGCCTCGCCGCGAGCCACATCGCGTATGGCTCGATCCGTATGGAACCGGTCTTCATGGTCCTCGGCCAGAGTTCCGCCACGGCGGCGTGCATGGCGATCGATGCCAAGTCGAGCGTGCAGGATATTGATCTGGCCGTGTTCAAGAAGCGACTGCTGGACGAAGGCCAAGTCCTCGATTGGACCGGCCCCAAACGAGTTGCCTCCGAGAACAAAGGACTCGACCCGAAGAAGCTCCCCGGCATCGTGATCGACAACCTCGACGCGAAGCTCACCGGCAACTGGACCAGCAGCGCGTCGCTCGGTGGCTATGTTGGCCCGGACTATCTGCACGACGGCAACGATCAAAAAGGGAGCCTCACAGCCACGTTCACCGCGAAGATTCCCAAAGCCGGTCGCTATGAGATCCGCGTCGCCTACACGGCCAATCCCAATCGAGCGACCAACGTCCCGGTCTCTGTTCAAACGGCAAACGACTTCCAGAAACTGAGGCTCGATCAAAAGACCGTCCCCAAGCTGGCTGGCTTTCAAGCACTCGGCACGTGGGAATTGGCGGTCGATGAGCCAGTGACCGTGACCATCTCCAACGCGGACACTGACGGGCACGTCATCGTCGATGCGGTGCAGTTCGTCTCAGTCCAGGCGGAGTAACTGACGCGAGTATCACAGCAAACTCCACGTTGTAGGCTGCCGCGCACCTCGCAGCCTCACGTGCTGATTAGGGCGGGCGCATCAATAAGTGGCAAAGGTAGCCGAACTCGTGAGAGTTCGGGCTGAAGTCTCACGACTTCAGCTACGCCAGTTAACTTCAGCTACGCCAGTTATTGGTGCGCCAATCCTTAGTCCAAGTGATACCTCGCGCGGCCCGATCTGGAACATTCCGAACGAAGTCTGGAACCGTAATGACACTCCGGCTCGTGTCGGCGTGTTTGGCCGAAAGCCCTCTTGACGCAGTTTCGGCCGGTTCCTACAACCCGCGCGTCTGTCAGGGGCGGCTGGCTCATTGAGAGTCTGCTGCGGTTCAAAACAACTTTCGGTTCGGAGAAATGTGCCATGAGTGCAGGGACGCACGCGACGGCGGGAAACGGCGGCAGCAAGCAGAAACGCCGCATGATGATGGTCTTCGGTGGCGCGGCAGTAGCCGTCATCACCGCTGGTCTATTGATGCAGTACTTCCGCGCACCGGCCGGTCATGCTGCGGCGGATTCGGCTGCGGGAACGGCGCGTGTTGGCGGAGCGAAGGCTCCCGAAGTACTCGCGCGCGTCGGCAAGGAGTCGATCCTGTACGACGCGGTTGCTGAAGAATGCGTCGCACGCCACGGCAAGGAAGTGTTGGATGATCTCATTCATCGACTCGTCATTCAGCAGGCGTGCGAAGCACAGCACGTCACCGTCACTGAGCAAGAAGTCTCGCAGGAGATCGACAAGATCGCCAAGCGATTCAATCTCGACGTGAGTCAGTGGATGCAGATGCTTCAGGCCGAACGAAACATCACGCCGATTCAATACCGCACGAGCGTGATCTGGCCGATGGTTGCTCTGCGCAAGTTGGCTGGCGAACAGATTGAGATCAGCGAAGACGATCTCAAGAAGGCGTTCATTCGCGAGTACGGTCCGCGCGTGAAGGCCCGCGTCATCATGTTGGACAAATTGCGGCTCGCCAACGAAGTCTGGGAAGAAGCCAACCGCAACCCCGACGAATTTGAGCAACTCGCGCAGAAGCACTCGGTCGATCCGAACAGCCGTGCATTGGGTGGTCAGGTTCCACCGATCCCGCGCTTCACGGGCAACGACGATCTCGAAAAAGCGGCCTTCAAGTTGAAGGAAGGAGAGATGTCGGGTGTCGTGCAAATCGGGACTGGTCGGTACGTGATCCTCAAGTGTGAAGGCCGCACCGAACCGGTCGTGACCGACATCGAAGAGGTCCGCAACTCGCTGGTCGATCAGTTGACTGAAGCCAAGACGCAGCAGTCGGTCGCCAAGGTCTTCGAGAAGATCAAGGAGCAGACTCGCGTGGACAACTACCTCACGCGAACCTCGAATGGTCCCGGCCCCGGCGCAGGTCCGACGGGGGCAGGCGTTCAACCGGTGAGCGCGACGGGGACTCGACAACCGGCTGGTCCGGCGACTCGATCTGCCGCAGCGAACGGTGGCTCCGCGAAGCCCGCTCGCCAGTGAGCTTGGTGTCAGAGTCTCTCGGTTGAACCGTTCGCCCCTGACGGAGGTTCAGCCTGAAAACAACCACGCGGCGTGTTGCTCCCGAACCAGCAACGCGCCGCGTTTTTTTGTTTGAGCGATGCGAGTGGCCGAGCGATCCGTGAAAACGCCCTCGTGGGCAAACCATCGAGGTATTGAACCAAGCGTCTCACGAATTCTTGGCAGCGCCTTGCATCCGGATCAGGTCGAGTTTGCTGAGCGGCTTACCGTCGGGACCGGACGTGGGAAGAGGTGCCTTCGGAGCGGAGGCTGCTGGAGTGGAAACAACGGGAGCGGCTTCGATGACAGCCACAGCTTCGACAGGTGCTGCTTCAGTCGCAGGTGCCGGCGCGGTGGCGGCGGCTTTGGCGGCCTGTTGCTTGCGGATCATGTCGAGTGGCGAAGGCTTCGCACCGGCGGCGGGTGAGGGCGCAGCGGGTTTCGCAGCGGCTTGCTGGGCGCGAATCGCTTCGAGTGGACTCTTGCCAGTGGAAGCGACGGGCTTCGTTGCGGGGGCGGCTGAACTGGCGGGGGCTTTCGCTGCGGGAGCCGGAGCGGCACGTTTGACCGGGGCCTCGACGACGGTGAGATAGGCGGGGTCAATGTCGTACCAACTGATGTCCACAGGGCCGTCGAACTCGACCAGCGCTCGGCAGTTCATGTTGACCGTCTTGACCTTGCCGGTCCAGTTGGCAAACCGCTTCAACTCGGGGACCGAGGCATCGACCAACACGAACTTGTCGGTCAGCTTTTCCTTCAGCTTTTCGGCGAGATCAATCGACATCGAA
>JAYVOX010000714.1:0-3472 GCA_043757695.1 Schlesneria sp. | reverse complement strand
GGTCTGACGAATCTTCAGACTGCGTTGATACAGTTCCTCGGCCTTCGACGCCTGATTCAGGTCCATGGCCAAGCCCGCCAGATTGTTCAGGCTGATCGCCACCGACGGATGATCTGGGCCGAGCTTCACCTCGCGAATTGCCAGCGCCTGCAGGCCGAGTTTTTCGGCATCTTCGTAGCGGCCCTGTTCGCGAAACAGCGTGGCGAGGTTGCCGAGACCCGTTGCCACACTGGGATGGTCCGCTCCGAGTTTCTCCTGCCGAATCTTGAGGTTTCGCTGGTACAGCCCTTCGGCCTGCGCATAACGCTTCTGCCGTTTGTAGACACCGGCCAGATTGTTGAGCGAGATGGCGACGGACGGATGGCTCGGACCCAGCTTGGCTTCGCGCAGTTTCAATGACCGCTGATAGATCGCCTCAGCCTGCTCGGACAGACCGAGCGACTCGTATGCTTCGGCGAGGCCGTTGAGCGAATTTGCGAGTTCGGTGTCTTCTCGTTTCGGGTTCTTTTCGTGGAGCTGCACACTCAGGCGAAACAACTCGACCGCTTTCGCACTGTTCCCTTGATTGCGGGCCACGGTGGCGAGGTTGTTGTAGTTCGTCGCCAGATAGTAGTGGTTCTTGCCTGAGGAGGTTTCGTGCCGACTCAGGGCACGCTGATACATTTCTTCCGCCCGCGCGTAATCGCCCATCTCGTCGTAGAGTGCTCCAAGGTTGTTCAGGCACGAACCCACCTCATAGTTCTTGTCCCACTTGGCCCCGGCTTCGGTGAGGCCGGCCGGTCGCGCCTCGGAATTGCGGAGCACTCGCAAGTAGAGCGATTCGACTTCGGCATAGTTCCCCTGGTTGTAGTGCGCGCCGGCCAACTCGTTGACCACGATGTCCGTCCGTTGGTCGGTAGTGCCGTAGGCCCGAGTGGCCGCCGCCAAAGCCACCTCAAACGCCTTGATCGCCTTGGCGTAATCACCCTGCTTCGCCAGCGTGCGAGCACGCTCCTTCAATGTGGTCACATCGGACGCACCGGCAGGGCCGGAGGGAGCAGTCGCGGCATCCTGTGCATCCAGTGAAACGGCAAACGTCGCCACGATCGCCAACACAACGATCAACGCTTGCCACGACAGCGGACGGAACTTCATGGATCGGACTCCCAACGGACGGCGGAACGAAAAAGGACGGACACGAGTGTCCGTCCATCCTTCTCGCGTGAGTTGCAATCACGGCAAGTCTTTGGGTTCATCCGTCGGAGGCTTGGGCGGTGGCAGCATCTTCTCGCCGTCTGCCGACTCGGGAATCGCGGGCATTTCGGCGGGCTTGGGGAACGCGGCGTCGGGGATCTCTTTCAGATTGGTCTTCCGATCCTTCTCGGCCAGCATCGAGTAGCCCTTCTCCTTGAGATCGTAGCGGCCCCAATAATGCCTCGTGTACGGGTTGTAGTAGTACACGTAGCGCGGCGTCGCCGGGTAGTAGATGCAGTAGTGATAGTTGTAGGTGTTGGCCGTCTCGACCGGCTTGTAGTGATAGTTGACGTAGTAATACGTCCGCTGCGGATAGTACGACCACGATGAGTAATAATGCCGCCCCGCGGCCTGGCATTCCTCGTGTGGAATCGCGACGCAGGCGGCAACGATTGCCACCGCAAGAAATCGACCAAGCATGAGACACCTCCGTTGAAAGTTGGAACCCGAACTGGACCACCAGAACCGTGCGGGCAGACGGTAACACGGCGTGGATGCAAAACGCAAACTGACAACAGGCCGTCAAATCTCTGGTTGTTTCCGACCGGTTGCGGCAGGTTCGGTCTGTAAGCATACTGTCCACCGCTTCGTTCCATGAGGGAGATGATTTGATGCGATTGCGTCGGGCCGGTTTATGGTGTTGGATTTCGCTGATCGTTTGTTTGCCGATTGTGTTCGCGCGGGAGTCGCTGGCCGAGGGGGAGTCGAATCCGGCCGAACTGGCCGCGCAGGTCAAGGAGTTCCTCCGCAAGCGGTGCTTTGAATGTCACGGCGGCAGCAAGACGCAGGGGGGAGTCAAAGTCCTCGACCACGCGCTGCTGATTGGCGAGCGGCAGGTTGTCATCCCGCGTGAACCCGACAATTCGCTGCTCTATCAAGTGCTAACAGCCAACGACGAATCGTCGATGCCGCCAGCCGGGCAGCCTCGCCCCGCGACCGATGAGATCGATGTCGTTCGCCGCTGGATCGTGGCCGGTGCTCCGGCGTTTCCGGCCGACGTGATCAATCCCGACGCACCCAAGAAGACGGCGGGAGTTGCTTCCATTGGCACCGAATACGTCCTCGCCAAGATCGCCGACCATGTCAGAACTCAGCCGTCCGAGCGTCGTCCGTTCCTGCGTTACTTCAGCACCAATCATCTGCTGACAAGTGGGGCCACGCAGGATGAGTTGACGCTGCATCGCGATGCTCTGGCCAAGGTGATCAATCATCTGTCGTGGAAGCAACAGATTGTTCGACCCAAGGAAATTGAGCCCACGAACACGGTGTTCGTCCTCGACATTCGAGACGTGGGCTGGAATCAACAGCCGTTCGAGCAGATCGTCGAGGGCAAGCCGTCCGTCCGCAGCAAGCTCAATCTGTACGACTTGGTGTTGCTCGAATATCCGTACTCGCTGGTCTACGAGGATTCGGAGGCGTGGCGGCAACTGGCGGAAGGCTACATGGGAGCGGCGGGGTTGGTGCGACCGATCCCGTTCGTGCGCGCCGACTGGTTCGTGTCGAGCGCATCCCTGCCGTTGCTCTACGAGGACCTGCTTCAGCTTCCGTTTGAGCTGTCGCAGTTGGAAACGAAGTTGGGCGTCGATTCGGCCGTCAATCTGCGCGATGGCGCGGTGCAACGCGCGGGCATGACGATCTCCGGTGTCTCGCGCAACAACCGCGTTGTCGAGCGACACGCCTCGAACTACGGAGCTTATTGGAAGAGCTTTGACTACAGCTCGAATCGCGGTCGCGAGAACATGTTTCACGACCCGATCACGCTGTCGGCCGTCGGGGGCGAGATGGTGTTCTCGCTGCCCAACGGGTTGAACGGCTACTTCGTGACTGACGCCGTCGGTCACCGGATCGAGGTGGCTCCGACGAGCATCGTCACCGACAAATTCGCCGAGGACAAAACCGTTCGCAACGGCTTGAGTTGCATTCGCTGTCACGAGAACGGCATCAAGGGATTTATGGACAACGTGCGAAGCGCCGTCGAAGCGGCTCCGGGCAGTCCCGGCTTCGACAAACGACAGGCGCTGCGACTCTATGTGCCGAACGACGAGATGCAGAAGCTGGTGGCCGAGGACACGCAGCGCTTCAAGAAGGCGATGGAAGCGGTGCTGGGCCGCGTGCAGACTCGCGAACCGACGATCCCCGTTTCGCGGCGGTTCCTCGACGCACCGCTCTCGCTGCACGGAGCCGCAGGTGAACTGGGCCTCGCCACGCCCGATGGCCTGACAGGCATCTTCCGCTCGCC
>JAYVOX010000713.1:0-12999 GCA_043757695.1 Schlesneria sp. | reverse complement strand
CTTCGCGCGGCTTGATTTGAGGGCCAGGCGAGCCGCACGCCGTCAGGCTGCGGGTTCTTAATCGCCGCAGGAAACCCGTGGCCTTACGGCACACGGCTCGCCTGAAACATCTCACTTTTGGCCGTGTGAAGTATAGAAATTCGCAATGACCAATTGGAAATTCTCCCTCTTTAATAAACTTGACTCATTCACCACATGTTTCGCCCACGAAGGTGTCCACTCACCCTACAAGCGGGAACGAGTGGGAACTCATCGCGGTATTCGATTGATCCTGACTCAAACCGACCGGCCATTCTCGCCGAAAGCCGTCTTGTCCAGTTTTTGAGTCGTCACTAACATCCCGGCCCTCTGCGACCAGGCTGTCGTTGCGCGTCGTTCTTAAACCCTTCACTCATCATTCGCCTTGAGGCGCGGTCATGTTTCGGGCCGGCCTGACATTCCTCCGCCGATTACTTTGTGCCGCGATCCTGCTCGTCTTGATCGTCTGCGGTGCCGAGGTGGGCGTGCGCGTTTTTGAGGTCGCGGGGCGGACGAACATCTGCACGACAGCCGCCGCGCCGTGTGCTGTCGATCCGACCGGACTGCTCATTCCCTCTTGGACGATGCACCGCGAATTGAAGCCGCACGCGCTGGCGTCGGTGAACTGCCGCGACTCGAAACGCGAAGTTCCCGTCCGCACAAACAGCCTCGGTTTGCGCGGTCCCGAAGTCGTCGTCCCCAAACCGACCGGCCTCTTTCGGATCGTGCTGCTTGGTGATGAGGCGATCCTCGCCCCCGAAACTCCCGAGGCCGAACATGCCACGCGGTTACTAAAAGAGTTGCTCCAGCAACAGTCTCACGTTCCCATCGAGGTCGTCAACGCGGGCCTTCCCGGCGGCTGTCCACTCACCGAATACCTGTTGTTCAAGCAGCGGTTGCTCGCTCTGCAACCCGATCTCGTGCTGCTCCACTTCGATTGGTCCGATGTCTCCGAGGACCAACAGCTTCGTCGCCTCACACGTTCCAGTCGCGACGCCACGCCGCTCTCGTGCCCTCATGCTTCACTGGTCGCGACGAAGCGCGTGACTAAACCGCTGGATGATCTGCGCCAACAGTTTCGCTTGATTGACTGGGGCCTGACTGCCGCGAGTCGTCAGTGGAAATTGCAGCTTGCCGAGGAGATGGCTTCGACGCGCGATGCGTCCGCGAACCCGTATGCGTGGCTGCGGGCGGAGCCTTCGGATGTGACGCTTGCCGTTCAACAGGCCTTTCAGCCGATCAGCGAACTCGCGCGACTCGGTGACAGTGGCCACTTCCAGCTCGCCATCGTCACGTCTCCGAAACCGTGGCAAGTCTCCGCGCGATGCAGTGCCGGGAAGGGCTGTCGCTTGTCGAGTGGCGTCGCCAATGATGCGTACTTCCCCAATCGAACACCGTTCGACGCGCTGGCCGAGTTCGTCCTCGGCCAGCGACTGCAATTCGCTGATGCCACCACGGCTCTCACCAGCGGACGCGATCCCGAAGCGAACTTCCTTCGTCACGCCCCGCGCTGGTCTCCCGAGGGACATCACCGCATGGCGGAGTTTCTCGCCAGCTTCCTCAATGAACGAGTGTCCGGGCCGTGGAACAGTCGCTACCTTCCCAGCAGTGAGGCACCGATCAGCCGCGTCCCTCGCCCGACTCCCGCTGTGCAATGGGCCAGCGGCGAGCGAGGACGCCGATAGCGCAAGAGCTGTTAGCGAAGAAGCTGTTAGCTTTTAGCTATTAGTAAAGGCAGTTGGCGTTCCAGGTTCTTCTCTTCCTCTTCTCTTTCCTCAGCTAACAGTTAATCGCTTCTCGCCTTTCCGGAGCTTCTCCATGACTCACTCAACGTCGAAGTCGGAAGTTTATTTCAATATCGCCGCCGATCATCTCGGCCTGACCTCGCGCATGAAGACATTGCTCCTCACGCCCAACCGCGATGTCAAAGTGCAGTTGGCGATCCGCATGGACAACGGTGAGTTCGAGACGTTCATCGGCTATCGCGTGCAGCACGACAACGCGCGCGGCCCGATGAAAGGGGGGCTGCGGTATCACCCCGAGGTCGATGACGATGAGGTCCGCACGCTGGCTCAACTGATGACGTGGAAGACGGCGGTCGTGGACCTGCCATACGGTGGAGCCAAGGGCGGGATCGCCGTCGATCCGCGCAGCCTCAGCAAAGCCGAACTCGAACGACTGACGAGGAAGTTCGTCGATCAGATTCATGACATGGTCGGGCCCGACTCGGACATTCCCGCTCCCGACATGGGGACGAACTCGCAGGTCATGGCCTGGTTCATGAACCAGTACCAAAAACATCACGGCTTCCAACCAGCCTGCGTCACCGGCAAGCCGCTCGAACTGCACGGCTGCGAGGGTCGCGAGGAAGCGACCGGTCGCGGCGTGGTCATCATCGCCGATCGGCTGTTCCATAAGCTCGACCAATCGCTGGCAGGGAAGACCGTCGCACTGCAAGGCTTCGGCAACGTCGGCAGCTTCACCGCGAAATTTCTCTTTGAACGAGGTGCTCGCGTCGTCGCCATCACCGATGTGCGAGGTGGCGTGAAAGACCCGCTCGGTCGCGGCCTCGACATCCCGCAGTTGCTCGAATACGCCCGCACCAACAACGGCGTGCAGGGCTTTCCCGGCACCGAACCACTCTCCAACGAAGATCTGTTCTCACAGCCGGTTGATCTCCTCATTCCTGCCGCGCTCGGCGGACAACTCACCGCGCAAACCGCTCCGCTCGTGAGAGCCAAGTACATCATCGAAGCCGCCAACGACCCGACCACTCCCGAGGCGGACGACATCTTTTTTCAGCACGGAGTCACCGTCGTCCCCGACATTCTGGCCAACGCGGGCGGTGTGACGGTCAGCTATTTCGAGTGGGTCCAAAACCGCAGCGTCGTCCACTGGCCGCTCGAAGAAATTCGCGCCAAGCTCGAAACTAAAATGGCCGCCGCCTTCGACGCCGTCTGGCAAATCGGCCAAGACAAAAAAGTCCCACTCCGCACCGCCGCCTACATCCTCGCCATCGGCCGCGTGGCCCAGGCGACAGAACTCGCGGGAGTGTCGTAGAGCCGGTCGCCGCTTCAAGGTAGCCCTGTCGCTCCGCGACAGGTGGCGCGATGGCGGGAACGGCCTCCCCGTTGTAGGCGGGTGATCGACATGTTGGCATTCACGGTGAATCGCGTTCCCCGTGGATCGCGCTTCCTGTCGCGGAGCGACAGGGCTACCTTGGGGAAAGCCTTGTTCCACACAGTCGATCACCAACGGCTTTGTGAGTGACCAGCGGCGGTCAAACGTGGAAGGCTCGACTGCACCCGACAGCAACTGTGTCTGTACTCGGCTGTCTTCACGCGGAGCAATGAAGGCGACTTGGGCGGAGCGCTCTACTCCTTCGCCGCCTCCTTCAGCCGCAGCACGTAGACCGTGCCGTTGGTGTTGGCGGTCAGCAGGTGGCGGCCTTCAGGGGCGAGGTCGATGGGAGCCATCGGCCCCCCCAGGGCTGGAAGCTCCACCGTCCTGGAGATCCGCGCGAATGCGGCGGGGCACTCATACCGGATCGAACCCTTACTCCGCGATGTCCTGCAACGGCCGTTCGACTTGAGTCGGATCGTTTTTCCAGCCGAAGCGTTGCTCAAACTCGTCGGGTGTCAGTGTGAGTTGGCCGTCGGTGGTTTGGACAACGTAGACGATGTCTCGACGGACGACCGCGTCTGAAGGAGTGCCGCGATAGTGGCCGGCTGCTGAAACGGCCAGCGCCTTGTCGTTGGCCAGGATGAGCAGTTCGCCTTGTGGTTCACCGTTTGTCGCCGACCAGAGACGAATGCCGTCGGTTGAGAGCCTAACATCTGTGCGAAGATTGCTGGCTGTAGCCAGCGTCCGACCATCTCTCGACCAGGCGAGCGCAATGACTGTCCGGCGATGTGCGGCGAATTGACTCAACGTCGTATGCGGCTGGACCTGTTTCTCGGCGTCTGGATTCCTCAGCGAGACAATACGAATGCTCCCGTCTGACGCGCCGACAGCCAGTGCCGCATCATCGGGAGAATACGCCACCGACCATATTCCCGTTCCAAGTACGACTGTGTCGCGAACCTCGCCCGACTTCGCATCGAGAATCAACACGCGATCGGAATGCGGACCTCCGGCAGCCAGCATCGAACCGTCTGACGCGAGAGAAATTGCCATGGCGCGGTTCGTGTTGTTCAATTCCGCTCGCAGTTCACCCGTGTCAGCATCCCAAATCTTGATGACTTTGCTGGAACCACCATGATCTGTGGCAGTGGCAATCACTTTGCCGTTCGCCGACCAGGCCACTCTCCCGGAGCCGATCTCCGAATGCGCCAGTCTCGATAACGTTTGCTTCGTTTGCGAGTCACAGAGAACAAATCCATCATCAGCGAGCGTCAGGTATCGCTGACCGTCTGGTGACGTGAGGTAACGACCGAAATTCAGAATCTGACGCTCGCTCGAAAAGCCAGTCGTGGTGTTCCACACGACTTCCCCATACGGAAAGTCACCCTGGTAGCCGACCGACAGAGAACAGTCATCGGTCAGCCATTGCAAGCCCTTCGTCTCCGAGCTTCCCTGGCCGCGAAGCAGCCGTCGTCGCTCGCCTGTGGCGGCATCGCAGAGATAAACTGAACCCGTCGCACCATCGTCATTCGCTAGCCACTTGCCATCGGTGGACCACGCCGGTCCCACCGTCATACCTTCGTTAGATTCTTTGACTGAAAAACCTTGGCCGGTGCGAATGAACTTCCCCGATGTAGCATCAATCACTTGAGTGCCACCGGTGTTGCAGCCGCTGTTAGGACCTCCCCACCATCGTCCGATCGCCAATTCTTTGCGATCCGGCGACCAAGCGATTTGGCCAAACATTAGGCTTAGGCTATTCGCCGCGAGCGAGTCTTCACTTTCGCCTTTCAGTTGCCCCGTCACACCGTCCAGCAGCCGGACGACACATTCGCCATGTTGGGCTGGTCCCAATGCCAGCGTTTTGCCATCGGGGGACCATGCTAGCTGATGTTGTCCGAACGTATGAAAATCTGCTTTGGGAATCGCGTACTCCCATTGTTGCTGCCAAGTGTCGATTTCAAAAACGCGGACGTTGCGGTTCATCGCCGATGAGAAAGCGACTCGTTTCCCATCGGGTGAAACAGCACCGCTCCAGGTGTTGAGGTTCCGTTCGTCGAGTTGTTCCCCCGTCGCCACATCCCAAGTTCGCATGCCGCCTGGATCAGTACCGGCCGTGTAATGCAGTGAATAGATCTGCCGTCCTTCCGGCAGAAATCCGCAACCGATCATACAGCCCTTCGATTTGATTTTGTGCTCCAGCCGTCCCGTCGCAAGATGCCAAATTGCCAACTCAGATTTGCTTTCGGCATCAAAGCTCGAATGACTACACACGAGCCGTTCGCTGTCGTGTGACCAGGCAAGGCGGCGCTGATTGAAGTACACATTGATTGGTGCGTCATCCATGAGTAGGCGAGACAGCTTGCCAGTCTCAACTTCCCAAACGCGAATCTGTCCGATGGCATCCATCGTGGCGAGCCATTTGGCATTCGGGCTGAACTCAATTGCGACAACCGGTGTGCGATGAGTCACCGTCTCGACGGTCCAACTCTCGACCCCTGCCAACTTCGCCGGTGATCGCACGAGCGCGGAGAGATCCATCGCGTGCGAGGCGGCAGCCGGATTTGGGACTCGGTTCGCCTTCGCAGATTTGGTAGTCGCCTTAGTCGTTTTCGCTCCCGCACCTTCACGCACTTCGACTGTTGCCGCCGACACGTCCCCCGGCACATTGATCGTGACCTCGGTCTCTTTCCCGTCCTTCGTCTTGATCTTCACGATCACCACCGCCAGCAACGCCAATGCGGCCATGCCCATGAGAGCCAGCACCACTCGCTTCGTAGGATGGGCACTCTTGCCCGTCCGCTTCGTGTTGTGGCCCGAATCGTAACCCGCCGCGTCAGCAAGGGAGTCTGGAAGGACGTTTGTGGGAGAGTCTGGAATGAAGTAAGTCGGATCGCTGTCTTTCACGCCCTTGCTGACGCGGCGGGTTACTGGCGAAGTCTCGATCTCCGTCAGTTGCCGCACGACATCCCGAGCCGACTCTGGTCTGGCGTCTCGATGCTTGGCCAACAATCGCATCGCGAGGTCCGACAGTTCGCGTGGCACTTCCGCTCGCAACGATTGCGGCGAGGGAGGTTCATGCGTGGCGAGAGCCATCAGCGTCGCCATCACATCCTTGCCGCCAAACGCCTGCTGTCCCGTGAGCATTCGATAGAGGACGCACCCCAGACTGAACAAATCGGCCCGCCCATCGACCGCCTCACCGCGAGCCTGCTCGGGAGCCATGTACGCGGGCGTGCCGAGGATCATCCCCGACTGAGTCAGGTTCTCCGCGTTGTCCACCGACCGCGCGAGACCAAAATCGAGCAGCTTGGCTTTAAGGTAGCCCTGTCGCTCCGCGACAGGTAGCGTGATCGGAGCCATAGCGCCCTGCGACAATTGACGGTCCATCGACAGATGTGCGCTGTCCCGCAATCCCGCTTCCTGTCGCGGAGCGACAGGGCTACCTTGAAGAAACACATTCGCCGGCTTGATGTCGCGATGAATCAGCCCGCGTTCGTGAGCGGCGGCCAGTCCCGCCGCGATCTGCCGCGCGATAGAAACGGCCTCATCGACGGGCAACTGACCAACTCGCTTCAACCGCGCGTCGAGAGCCTCGCCGTGCAGCAACTCTTGCGCGAGAAACGGCACGCCCTGTTTTTGACCGGGGACCGTCGCCAGACCGACCTGATAGATCGTGACGATGTGCTCGTCATGCACCGCCGCGACCGCCTTGGCCTCGCGCAGAAATCGCTCCGTCGCACCGGGCCGTGAGGCAAACTCAGGCCGCATCACCTTCAAGGCCACGCGACGCCCCAACTGCATGTCCTCGGCGAGAAACACGCCCCCCATGCCGCCATGCCCGAGCAAACTCAGCACACGGAACCCACTCAGCCGCCCGATCTCTTCCGCCGATTCACTCGGAGCGAAGCAGGTGGACCAGTCAATCTCAGGCGGCGCATCCAACCCCGCCTCACCCGACAACACCGTCGCGCCGCTCGCCTCGTCCTCGGCCTGGGTCGGCAACTCCCGCAACTTCGCGATCAACCGACCCACCCGCTCGGGCTGAGATGTCGCCCCACTGATCGAGGCCACATCCCCGACACCGGCCTCCGCAATACCGGGCCTTCCCAAATCCATCACCTCCGCCCCCGCCGCAGCCTTGCGCATCGCCTCCACCATCGTCTCATCGGCCACGAGATTTAACGTCGCTTGAGCACACGGCTCACAG
Organism: Schlesneria sp.; assembly: GCA_043757695.1. GTDB lineage: Bacteria > Planctomycetota > Planctomycetia > Planctomycetales > Planctomycetaceae > Schlesneria. Next base: position 5,648 of record JAYVOX010000713.1, on the reverse strand, counting down.
TCGAGAACGTGCTGCTCAACCATCCCGGCCGGAGGTTCGGGCAATAGTCCTGACGCGAGTTGCTGTAGTTGTTCGACCGACGGGCATTCGCGTGTCTTGGACATGATTCAAACTCCAAACCATTTGTTGCTTGATCGTTGATCGCAGAGAAGTAGGGTGCGTGCAGCAACGCGGAACGCACCATGTTCATACCAACAATCTTTCCCAAGATGGTGTGTTCCGCGTTGCTGCACACACCCTACCGAACTATTTCACTTGTAGTTTCGGGGCCGATTCATCAAACACGATCGTACCGCCCGAACTGTCCCCAGCCGCAACACCTTCGGCCGCGCCAGTTCCTGTGTTGTAACGACGGTTGTAGTCAGCACGGTCGCTGATGTAACGGTTTATTCGCGAGTTGGCCTCGCTATTACGGTAGTTGAAGTTCTGCACTCGCTCTTGAAAATAGGCATTTTGAACATTGAATGCTCGACGCTCGCGTTAGATCGCTTCATTCTCGGATTGTAGACTTGCAACTCGCTGATTGATGTAGTTGATCGCAGCAGTCTTTGCGTTTCCATGTACTCGGCATTCAGCCAAGCTATTTCCGTCTGGGCACCTCCAACTATCCCGATAGTTGATGACTTGTTTCGTCTTCAAAACTACGGCCAACTGCTTCCCCTGAATCGCGTTTCTCGTCTGCTGAAGTTCTGCATTGTTTCGTTCAAGCCAAATGCGATTCTGGGCCATGGATGATTTTTCTCGTTCGATGATGCTGTTGTCGCGTGCCAGTCTGTCAGCTTCCTGTTGGCGTAGCGGTGTCTGGCCGAAGGCGTTTCCAGCCAGACTCAATCCGCACACGGCCGCCGCAGCCCACAATTTGATTCGTTGCATGATCTTTCCCCTCGTGAAAGTCGCCCGCCGCGCCGCAGTGGCAGGGTGGACTTGGTGTTTGAGTTCCACTCGTCGTGCCCGCGTCGGACATGTGACGCAGTGGAGTGGACATCCAAGGAAATGCGCCGGCGGCGGGATCGTTACACGGAATTGCAAAGTTTTTTTGAGGCGGGAAGGATGAGGTAGAGGACGCCCTTGCTGACGCGGCGGGTTACGAAGGGGCAGGTTGCGATCGTTCTCTCGTAACCCGCCGCGTCAGCAAGGGCGAAGTCGAGGCGTCCTATCGGCAGTGACCCCCGATGGTGATGATTTGGCGAGATGCCGCTTTCGGGCGGACTTGGTGGTTGCTGACGGAATACGAACACTCCCTTGCTCACGCGGCGGGTTACGACGTAGGTGGATTACTGGACTGGAGAATGGTCGCGGTCTTTTCGGTCTTGAGCGTCTTTCACGTAGATGATGGCGGCTTCCAAGCTGTCTTCGTTGAACAGGAAACGAATACTGCCTCGGTCAGCCCACCAGTTTTGTCGAGTGTTGTCAAAGTTGTCCTTCAGGCAGCGCGTCGCCCAAGCCTTCAGGTCAGATCGAATTTTCTTCGGAGACGTGTTGTCCGCCGAGACCACCACACGGATATGGTTGGAGCGGCAGTTGACGGCGAGCAGCGACCATCCTCGATGCTCGCACGTTTCCGCGATCTGCTTTTCAACGGCTTGTCGCTGCGTCGTGTCCAGCAGGCACGCATCCTCTGTCATTGCGGCCATGGCTTCCAATTCTCGGATTGGATCAGGCGGCTTCCAGCCTCGACGATATTCGACCCTACCACGCTCATCACCCGGCAACCAGGTGCCGTAGGTTGCCCACGTCAGAAAGTAGCCCAGTGGTTCGTCGTGCATGGGAGGATTCCGTGTATTTCGTAACCCGCAGCGTCAGCGAGGGAGTCATCAACGCCGCTTCGATCATCACTCGACGAACGTAACGCTTGGCTCGATGTGAGGCCAGCGATTCCCGTCGCCCGCATGGAGCAGGAGAAGAAAACGCCCTCGCTGACGCTGCGGGTTACGAGAGGGTGGCGACAACGAGAGGGTGGCGACAAATAGAATGCCTTACTCGTCGAGGAGGTCGCGGAGTTCAACTCGCAGGCGGGCGAGGACTCGCGAGGAATAGACTCGAACCGCGTTGGCCGTGATACCGAGTTCTTCGGCTACGTCGGCGGCGGGGCGGCTGAGGACGATGTGCTGGTGGCAGGCTTGCCAGACTTTTTCCGAGAACTCAGCCTGCATGATCTGCATCGCACGCTGGACGAGTTGTTGCCGGTAATCGGCTTCCCAGAACTCGGCCAGCGTGACGGGATCGGCTACGGCGCTGAGTGGGTCGGCATCACTGTAGCCGTTGGCCGTGGGAAGCTGTTTGCGGCGGAAGCGTTCCCGGCACTTGTTGACCGTCACCACTTGCAGCCACTTGCGGAACGAACCGTCTCGCTGGCGTTCAAACGTCCGCAGCTTGGTGAGCAGAGCCGAGAAAACCTCCTGCACGAGGTCTTCCGATTCCGTCTCGTTCAGCCCCGTGCGCAGACTCCAGTGAAACAGAAGCGGCGTGTAGAGATCGACCAGCCGATTCCAAGCCCCGTTGTCACGGCGCACCTCACCATCGCCGCACAGCGACTCATGGCGGACTCGTTCGAGGAGTGTCAGCGAGGTGATCGGCATGGGTGCGGACGGTCACAAAGAACGGAGGCGGTCACAGCAACGAATGACGCGAAGATAATTGGAAACTCTCCTCAAGGGGAGTAGAGCGGTCAAGGCTTTCTGTTTTCAAATTCTCGCATGAGGAGTCACGTAGGGTGGTCCAAAACAATCAGCAAATCCTGCTCGTTACAGCGCCATCAGGAACCATTTGATCGGCAGGACCGGTACATTTTTGAAGCTCGGTTTGACTCGGGTCCGGTTGCTCCATACGATCCGGCCCGATTGAAGTCCCCAACGGCAGATGCCCGATGTCCTGTGAGTGAATGATGTTTTTACACGATGTTCTGTTCGATGCCTCTGCATCCAATGCCCCGAGCATTCGGATTACAGTCGTCATTATTAGCGGAGTCGATTAGCGGCCTCGGGGTGGTGAAGTTGTGAACCATGACAAGCCCTCAGGTCGCTCCTGAGGGCTTTTTTTTTGAGAAGCTACTAGCTGTTCGCGGTTGGCTGTTAGCTTCAAGACGGGGACGAAGACGGCGTGCTGGCGAGGTGATGTTTGCCAAACCAGCACGCTTTTCCAGCAGCCTCTTCCAGCTAACCGCTAACAGCCAACCGCTAAGAGCTTTCCATGCCTCGCATCCAGATCTACGACACGACTCTTCGCGACGGCAGTCAGGGCGAGGGGGTCAACTTCTCGCTTCAGGACAAGCTGCTCATCACGCAGAAGCTGGATGAGGTGGGGATCGACTTCATTGAGGGGGGCTATCCGCTCTCGAACCCGAAGGACGCCGAGTATTTCGCTCGGGTGCGAGACCTGTCGTTGAAGCACGCGAAGATCTGCTCGTTCGGCATGACGCGGCGGAAGGGCTGTGCGGCGGAAGACGACATCGGCATGTGTGCCCTGCGTGACGCGATGTCTCCCATCGTGACGATTGTCGGCAAGACGTGGGACTTGCATGTCTTCGAGGTGTTGCACATCGACGAAGCCGAGAACCTGGCGATGATCCGGGACTCGGTGGCGTTTCTGAAGGCCGAAGGGCGTGAAGTCTTCTATGACGCCGAACACTTTTTCGACGGCTTCCGGGCGAACCCTGAGTTCGCGTTGAAGACGGTCGTGGCGGCTCAGGATGCGGGGGCGAGTACCATCATCCTCTGCGACACCAACGGTGGACGACTGCCTGAGGACGTGGCTGCTGCGGTCGATGCCGTTCGCAAAGTATTGACGGTGCCAGTCGGAATCCACGTCCACAACGACGGCGATCTCGCGACAGCCAACTCTCTGATGGCGGTCGATCACGGCGCGATTCAAGTGCAGGGGACGATTAACGGGATCGGCGAGCGGTGCGGTAATGCGGACCTCATCAGCGTGATCGGCAACCTCGCGCTGAAGAAGGGGTACGAGGTGCTGAATCCGAATGGACTGGTGCATCTGACCGAGCTGTCTCGTTACGTCTACGAGATCGCCAACATGAACTTTCGTAACGGCCAAGCCTTTGTCGGAACGAGTGCCTTCGCTCACAAGGGAGGCATGCACGTTCACGCGGTCAACCGCTTGGCCGCCAGCTATGAACACATTCCGCCCGAGACCGTCGGCAACCAGCGGCGAGTCCTCGTGAGCGAACTGTCGGGCCGCTCGAACATCATCGCCAAGACGACCAAGTACCAGATCAATCACGACAACGCGCTGATGACCCGCATCCTCGAACGAGTTGTCGATCTGGAGAACGAGGGCTACCAGTTCGAGGCGGCCGAGGCGTCATTCGATTTGCTCGTGCGAAAGGAGGCCGGAGCCTACACGCCCAAGTTCGATCGCCTGCACTACCGCGTGAGCGTCGAATGGAGCGAACTCCTGTTGAACCGAACCGAACCGCCGACAAGCGCTCCCATCACGCGAGTCTCCGCCACGGAGTGGAAATCTCAAGTCGCCTCGGAAGATCGCCTGCAACTTTGCAACACCGAAGCCACGGTGAAACTGCGAGTCAACGGAATCGAAGAGCACGTCGTGGCGGAAGGGGACGGCCCGGTGAACGCTCTCGACAACGCCTTGAGAAAGGCACTCGCGGAGGCCTATCCGAACCTCGGCGAGATGCACCTCGTCGATTACAAAGTCCGCGTCATCAACTCGACCGAGGGGACCGCCGCGCGAGTGCGCGTCGTCATCGAAAGCCGCGACAAAACGGATGTCTGGAGTACCGTCGGCGTCAGCGAAAACGTGATCGAAGCCAGTTGGCTCGCCCTCGTCGATAGTGTCGAATACAAGTTGTACAAGGATGCGGAAGCGGGTGAAGTCACGTCTTGACCGATGGAATCAATGGCATTCGACATTGTTGCCGAACAGCCATGAGGCGACATCAGAGTTGCTAACGTTCAATGTGGAAGGCTTGTCATGAAGACGATCGAACTGACTGTGGAGGTTGGCGAAGACCGGCATCTTGTCTTGGATTTGCCCGGCGATACGCCCGTCGGTTCGCATCGCGTCGTCGTCTACGTCGAGGACTCAACGGAGACGAGCGGCACACCCGCTGAACGGTTCAACCCCGGCGATCCGCTTCCTCCCGGCCTGGCTTGGGAAGGAAACGTCCTCGTGTTCACCGGCACTTTGGAACCGGGTGCCGAGTTTGACTGGGACCGCTGTGTCGAGCAGAACCGACATGAACGGATGGAACACATCTGGGGAGGCCCTCTGCCGTGCGAGTAATGTTCGATACGTCGGTCCTTGTTCCCAGCCTCGCACAAAACCATCCTCGTCATGTGCAGGCCGTCGGTTGGCTCGACGCAGTTACGGACGGACGATTGGTGCTGGTGTTGACCTCGCATGCGCTCGCGGAAACTTACAGCGTTTTGACGAGCATCCCACTGAAGCCACGCCTTTCCCCAAAGACCGTCTGGACCGCACTGTCCATGTCCGTCGTGAATTGTGCGACGTTTGTCGATCTCGAACGGCGCGACTATGCCGCTGTGATCGAGAGACTCGTGGCATCCGGGGTGGGCGGCGGACTGATCTATGACGGCTTGATCGCACGCGCCGCTGAACGCGCCGGAGTCGATCAACTCGTGACGTTCAACACGTCTCACTTTGAAATGGTC
>JAYVOX010000712.1:0-3477 GCA_043757695.1 Schlesneria sp. | reverse complement strand
TGGCGACAGATGATTCTGTGGTTGGCTCGCAAGGAAGCGGACACTGACCAACCGGTCTGGGTGAATGTTCAACCGCGCAACCTTGCGCCGGGCGGAGTTTCCACGCTCACCTTCGGTGCCCGCGACATCACTGGCGCACCTCTGAAAGAGGCCGAGTTTCAAATCAAAGTCACCGGCCCAGATGGCGTGGAGACCAGCCTCACGCCACGTACGGCCAACGGCGAATACTCGGCTGAGTTCGCGAAGACACAGGCTCCCGGCGATTACTGGGTCCGCGTGTCGGCCAAACACGGCGGACAGATGCTCGGATTCGATGCCTTCACCCGCTTCATCGTCGATGCCCGCGACTTGGAACTGGACTACCCCAGCGCCGATCATGAGTTCCTGAAACAACTCTCATCCATCACCGGCGGCTCGACTCAGAAACCGGAAGAACTGGACGGACTGATCGCTCGACTCAAAGCCGCCAAGATGAGTGACCTCACCCGCATCCAGCTCATCACACTGTGGGACAACTGGTGGTTCCTGCTCACCTTCGTCAGCGTGATGACTTTGGAGTGGTTCCTCCGCAAGAAACGGGGCTTGGTGTAGTGATCGATCAACTTTGAAATGAGGGTGACTGAAGTCCAATGGCACTTACTTTAGTAACCCGCAGCGTGAGCGAGGGAGGGCGACACCCCGCAAACAATGGGACTTCCTCGCCCACGCTGCGCGTTGGTCTGGGAAGAGAACTCATGCCGGTCGCCTAAGTATTGACGGTGCCGTGATCCAATCAGGGCTGCGGGGAACGAATTGACACTGTTTGCCCTATCCCTATAATCCGCCGCACTATTTGGCGGTTCACTGGTCGTGGCACTTCAGGCTCCTCGGTCGGATGGATCTGTGTGACAGAAACACCAAGGGGATGACTTTCATGGCTGGCAAGGTGATGGAGTTCACAGACGCGAATTTCAAGGACGAAGTGCTGGGTTGCAAAGATCCGGTGCTGGTCGATTTCTGGGCTCCGTGGTGCGGTCCGTGCAAGATGATTGCTCCGACAATTGAAGAGTTGGCCAACGACTACGCGGGCCGAGCCAAAGTCGGCAAAGTGAACACCGACGAGAACCCGAGCATTCCCAGCGAGTACCGCATCAGCGGCATTCCAACCGTGATCCTGTTCAAGGGCGGTCGTGAGGTGCAGCGGTTTGTCGGGCTGACACAGAAGCCCAAGCTGGCCCAGGCACTCGATGGCTTGGCCTAGTTGCATTCCTGACGCGGCACACCGAATTGCCAGTCCTGTTGGCGATGTCCACGTGCGCGGTTGAGTCAAAGGCTCAGTCTGAGCTTTTGCCTGTTCTGCTTGAGAATATTTTCGACGCGCAAGGATCGCGCGTCGTGAGGGGAAGGGATTCCCGTTATGGACGAACGCCAACTCGATTCTGCGGCACCGCCACGTTCACATCAGTTCGTGGAGCCGTCCACGTCAGACGCCAAATTCCTGACTGTGGGCCAGGCGGACATTCGAATTGATGGACAGCACGCGATGGCGTCGGTGCGTCCGGCTGAGCCGACATCCGGCACTCAGACCGCTTCGATGTCGCCCGGTTCTTCGTCGGCATTTCGTGCGAGTTCCCCGGCGTCGCGTGTCACCTCGACTGTCTTAGCGGACGCAGGCTTGCTGTTGCAGCAAATGCTCGCTCAACAGAACGAGCTGGCCGAGCGCGAGGCTGCACTAGAACAACGACTGCTGGCCTTCGAGGCCGAACAACAACGAGTCCAGTCTGTGCGGATGCAACAGTCGGCGGAGTTGGAGCGAAGCCGGCAACAGAATGTGTCGCTTGAGACCTCGTTGCGCGAGCAGGTGTTCGCGATGGAGGCGTTGCATCGGCAAGTCGAAGCGGATCAGTTGGTTCTTGAGCGCGAGCGAGTTGAGCTTGAGCGTCGTCGCGGCACCATGCGGGAAGATGTGCTGATCGAACTCCGGCTCGAACGTCAAGCGCTGGATGGCGACCGCCTCGAACTGTCCGGTGCGCACGAGCGAGTTCGGACTCTGACGGCCTCGCTGGAGGAGCAGCTTCAATCGGCGACCGCGCAGGCAGAGCAACTGATTCAGTCCGAGCGAGAGCGACTTTGGCAGACCTTGATCGCCGAGTGGGAAGAGCGGCGGAGTCAGTTCCAAATCGAATACGATCAGTGGCAAGCGACCTCATTGGCCGAGAAGCAAGAGATCGAGCGTGAGAAGGCGTTCTATGAGGCGGCCGTGCGCGAGGCCGAATCGAACTTCGCCGCCGCACGCGAGGCACAGGCCACCGAACTGCGATCCGCGCGTGAGCGGCATCTCTCGTCGATCGAATTTGAACGACAGGAGCAGGTTTCGTCGCTCGTGTCTGATCGCCGATTGCACTTGATCGCGTTGAGTGACGAACAGCACGAATGGCAGCAGCGGCGCACCACGCTTGAGGCCGAGCTGCTGGCCGTGCGCGAACGCGAGTTGACCGAGCTGACTGCTCAACGCGACGAATTGACAGTGACTTACTCCTCTCAACAGAGCTCGCTTCAAAGCGAACGTGCGGTTCTCGAAAGCCGCATTCGGTTCCAACAAGAGCATCTGGAAAAGTTGCGTGAAGAACTCGAACGAGCCCAGAACGAACACCGCCACGAGCGGCAGCTTGAACGTCAGCGTCTCGAAGAGGCGTCGCAGATTCAGTGGCGGCGCATGCGCCAGATCGACCTCTATCGAGTCTCGGTCGAAGAACGAGAGAAGTCGCTCGATCGAGAACGCGATGTGCTCTCGAAGTCGCGACGTGCGCTCTCCAGTACCACCGATCTCGACCGGATCGGCTTGCAGTCCGAGCGCGAAGCGTGGAGCAACGAGCGACAGATTCAACAGGCGGAGTTGCGACGACAACACGACTTGCTGACCTCACATTCGGAAAACCTCGAAAGCCGTCGGATCCGACTCGACCGACTGCGGGCCGAGTTGGAAGACACGCATCGCTCGACGCTCGAGATGCGATTGGCCGTCGAAGAAACGTGGGTCGATCTCACACAGTCCATCGGTCAGGAAGAGTCCCGTCAGCGCGTGGAACAAGTGCGACACGCCCTCATCGGGTATTACCGTCAACTTCATGAAGGGCTAGTCGAACAACGACGCGAACATCTCGATGCTCAATCCAAGTTCGAGCGGCTGCGGGCCGAGTTCCTGGACGAACGTCAGAAGCTGATGGATTGGATTGCCGCCCGAGACAGCGAACTCCAGATTGCCGAAGAACGATGGAAGATCGCCTCTACTGAGATCTCGACGCGCGACGCCGCGTGGCAGGCCGCGCGGGATCGCTGGCTCATGGAAAAGGCGGAAGCCGAGCAGGTGATCCGCAAGCTGCTCGGAGACCTGGGCGATCAGCATCGCGCTGCGCCGCTGGAACCGTGATGACAGCGTCGGCCGGAGGCGAGGTCTGAGAACCTGTCCAAGAACTACGCCGTGTTTTGAACAGCCCG
>JAYVOX010000711.1:0-3482 GCA_043757695.1 Schlesneria sp. | reverse complement strand
CGGGCAAGAGTGCCCATCCTACATCGAGGTATAACAGCTCCTGCCGCTTGCCTCCGTCCCCGCCCATTGTGGCTCGGGCACCACGATAGCCGGAACGGAGAGGTCGCAACAGAACCGTGCCAAAGCCGCTGCCCGTCCACCAACGAAAACAGCCTTCGATCAGTTCGATCGAAAGCTGTGTGGAGATCAGATTGCGTGAGTCCTCTCGTGAACACGGCGGCGAGTCACGCCCTCGATCCACGGCTCATGGATATTTCACGACATCATCAACTGCTTCTCGAAGCTGATGCCGTACTTCTTCATTTTCTTATAGAGCGTGGTGCGGTTGATGCCGAGAGCATCGGCGGTGTCTTGGCGGTTCCAGCCGTGCGACTCCAACGAATCGAGGATCAACTGCTTCTCGGGGTTGGCGAGGGCCGATTTGAGATTGTTACCGCTCAAGCCGGAGACACGTCCACCGAATTCCAACAGGGGGTCGTCGCGACGCAGCGCGTCAGGCAAATCATTCGGCCCAATCACGGGAGCCTTCGACAGCACGACGGCCCGTTCGATGACGTTGACCAATTCGCGCACGTTGCCCGGCCAGCGGTAGCGTTGCATCAGTTCGATCGCTTGATGACTGAAGCCCGTCACCGGACGACCGGTCTGTGCGATGAACTCTTTCAAGTAGTGTTCGGCCAGCAGCGGGATGTCACTCATCCGTTCGCGCAGAGGTGGCTGTGTCAGCGTGACGACGTTGATGCGGTAGTACAGGTCCTGGCGGAACTCGCCCTTCCGCACCGCCTCTTCGAGGTCGATGTTCGTGGCGAGAATCATCCGCAGATCGACCTTCAGAGTCTTGTTGCCGCCGACCGGCTCGAACTCGCGGTCTTGCAGCACGCGCAGTAGTTTGACTTGCAGGCTGGGCGATGCCGTGCCGATCTCGTCGAGGAAGATCGTGCCGCCGTTGGCTTGCAGGAACTTCCCCATCTTGTCGTGAGTCGCTCCCGTGAACGAGCCCGCCACGTGACCGAACAGTTCGCTTTCGAGCAACGAATCGGGCAAGGCCCCGCACGCGACTTCGACGAACGGCTTCTCGCGACGGTTGCTCATTTGATGAATGGCCCGCGCCGTCATCGTCTTCCCGGTCCCGGACTCACCCAGCACGAGGACCGTCGTCCGGGTGTCGGCGACACTTTCGATCAGGTCAAACATCTTCAACATGCGGTAGTCGTGACCGACGATATTCCCCATGCCGAAGCGTTGGTTGAGTTGCAGCTTGAGAGACTTGTTCTCGGTGACGATCTGCTTCTGGCCGAGTGCCCGGCGGATCGAGAAGTTCAGTTCATCGTCGATGATCGGCTTGGTGAGATAGTCGAAAGCGCCGAGCCGAATGGCCTCGACAGCGCTGTCGATCGTGCCGAACCCGGTCAGCAGAATGACCTGCGTATCGGGGACCGACTTCACGGCCCATTCGAGCAACTCGAAGCCGTCGCGATCGGGAAGGTTGACATCGCAGATGACGGCATCGAACGGATACTCCTTCATCCGAGCGATCGCTTCGTCGCAGGTGGTGGCTGTCTCCGTCCGATGTCCGAGACTACGCAAGTAGTCGGCCACGGCTTCGAGCAGCGGGCGATCGTCATCGACGACCAGTAAGGAACCTTGATTCATGGCGAGTGGCTTTATGTAAGAGCAGTCTCGTAAACCAGCAGACACCGCAGGCCGAGCCTCGTTTCGACGGGCCAAAACGACGACGTTCTGACACGTGACGAAGGCGTGAGGCACGAGCCGCATTGAGGGTGGCGATTCGCACCAAGCTGGGAGACCATTCCGTAGCCGAGGGTACGGCAAACATAGGTCACAGTGGCGAGTCGTCAACACGGGGCGAAAAGATTGTTGTCTCGCCGCCACAACACGGTGTGTCACAGCCACAACACACGCCTCACTCGTGGCGGCATCGCCTCCCGCTCCGACCACGGCTATACCTTCGGCCTCAAATTCTTGTGACAAGCCGCGAGTAAAAGACCGCCGACCATGACTGAACCAACAATCTCCGAGCCAATCGAGTTCCACACAGTCGCCAAAGTCGGCGCGATCCCTGAGGGCGAAGGGCGCGCGTTCCCCGTCAACGGCCATCTGATCGCGGTCTTCCAGCGCGACGGCGAATACTTCGCGATCAACGATGCCTGCCCACATATGGGAGCCTCGCTCGCTGCGGGATACCTTGATGGCACCGAGGTCATCTGCCCCTGGCACGCGTGGCGATTCTGCGTGAAAGACGGCTTGTGGCTCGACAACCCCAAGTCGAAAGTCCGCACCGAATCCTTCCCCGTGCGGCTCTCCGGCGACGAGATTCAAGTCGGCCTGCCAGCGAGTTCCGCCGCAACGACCGATGGTGAGCCAGGCGACCCAAGCTAAGGAACGGGAACCGCATTCAGGCCAACCGTTGGTGAACGACCAACTCAGTCCTGATGAGCCTACTGCTCATCCCCCTGCTCGTTCCTGCCCGGCCACCCGACGATCAACCGCAGGTGGAGCGAACGGCGCACGATTCACAAGGTTTTGGTTTCCCCCGGCCGCTGGATCGACAATGCCGCCGTCGATGTCACCGCCGCTCTGTTCGCGGTTCGTCGCGTCTTTAAGCGGCGCACCAAAGTCGGCTTCGGAGCCAACTCCCCTCGCACAGACAAATGAACGCCGGGAGCGATCAAGTCACCCGTCTCGTCCCACTCCCAGCGAGTCGGCGACGCGATTGATGTAGTTGAACCAGGCCGCGATGAGCGTGATTTGCAGGATGCCGCGATCGTCGAATCCGACGGCTCGTAAACGCGCGTGATGATCGGGAGTGATGGCGGTCGCGTCGCGCGTGATCTGAATCGCGAAGTCGATCATGACTCGCTCGGCCTCGGTCAACGGAGCGTCTGGCGAGTTGGCCTCGATCGCACGGACCAACGCCTCGTCCCCCGTGGCCCGTCGCAGAAACTCACGATGCGACACGCTGCAATAGCGGGCGCAGTTCTGCTGTGAGACCACGGTCGCGATCAGTTCGTGATCGCGCCGCGTCAACGGCAACTCAGGGTCCATCAACGCCCCGAATGTGGCGAAGGCGTGATGGAGGGCGTTCGGGATCAGGCTGTGTGCCGCGACGATCCCGTCCCCATCGTTGGCCGGAATGCCGGGGACTTGCTCGCCATACTCACGCGGATACCACGCATGTTGAGCGTCGATGGCCGCCTTGTACTCGGCCCTCGCCTCCGACTTCGGGATGGTCTTGATCCACGTCATCGTTTCATCTCGCTGTGCTGTACCGAGTCAGCGACTTCCTGACTTCTTGCACGCATTTCGTGGCGGCGACATTTCGGATTCCTTCTGCTCTTCATCATTTTGCCCTCAATTCAAAAGGGTGTGACCGGCATTCCGGCGTGAGATTAGGCGGCGATGTGGGGGTAGAGGCGTTTGGTTTCTTGGGTGATTCGGAAGAATTGGTAGGACTCCCAGTC
>JAYVOX010000710.1:0-3485 GCA_043757695.1 Schlesneria sp. | reverse complement strand
TCACCACGGTGGGACTCGGCTGGTCCATGATGCGCGGGTTCGACTGGCTCACGCTGTTTGAGGCTCTCAATCTGCACGTCGATCACCCGACGAAACACGTGGCAGCCAGAATCGCGACGATCCTGGCCGCGTGGCTGGCCGCGTCGATTCTCACGCTGCTGTTCGTTCAAGCGCGATGGGGTGTCACGCCGGGCAAGTGGTTGTGCGGGTTGCGGACGTTGCGGACGACTCTCAAACCGTGCGGCTTCGCGCGCAGTCTCGTTCGCGAAGTGGTGCTGGCTGTCGATGCCTGCCACTTCCTGTGCTGGGCACCCGGTATCGTCTGCATCGCGTTCACCGACTGCCGCCAGCGTCTGGGCGATCTCGTCGCAGATACGCTCGTCGTCGAAGCGAGGTCGTTGGCTTCGCAAATGAAGACGGATGATTCGTGAAAGCAATGCGATTCTTGGGTTGGAATCTCCTTGGGATGATCTCAACTTCACGAATGGGGGGAGCGACAGGGTGAGGGGGCCAAGCGAGAATCAGCCCCCTCACCCTAGCCCTCTCCCCCGAAGTCGGAGGAGAGGGGACCAGAAAAGTGCCACTCACGGGAACGCTGGTCACACCCAAAACAATCGCATTCATTCCACAAACAAGGGATCAAAGATGAACAAGGGATCGAAGATGAAGTCCATGTTGGCGAGCTTATTGGCAATGCTCTCTCTCGTGAGCGGCGGCGGGGCTGCGGATGCGGTGCCTCAAGCGAAGGAGTGGATGATTGACGGAGTGAAGCGTGAAGCCGACGTGTTCGCCCCGAGTAAGTCGTCGAGCGATCCGCCGCCGCTGGTCTTTGGATTTCACGGACATGGCGGCAGCAAACGCAATGCGGCGCGCAGCTTTCGGTTGCATGAGCTGTGGCCGGAAGCGGTCGTGGTCTATATGCAGGGCCTGAATACACCGGGACGACTGACCGACCCCGATGGCAAGAAGTCGGGCTGGCAAGCGACCGTCGGAGATCAGGGTGACCGCGATCTGAAGTTCTTCGATGCGGTACTCGTTTCAATGAAAGAGCAGCACCAGATCGACGAGCGTCGCGTTTACTCGACCGGCCATTCCAACGGCGGCGGCTTCACGTACTTGTTGTGGGCTGCGCGCGGCGAAGTGTTCGCGGCGGTCGCTCCTTCAGCAGCGGTGGCCGGCCGTGTACGAAACGACCTGAAGCCGAAGCCCGTCATGCACGTCGCGGGGGAGAATGATGAACTGGTGAAGTTCGCGTGGCAGCAACTCACGCTGACGCACTTGAAGCAGCTCAACGACTGCCGCGACGGAACACCGTGGGGCACGAGCAAGCTCTGCACGCAGTACGAGTCGAAGGGAGGCAATCCCGTCGTCACGCTGATTCATCCGGGGACGCACAAGTACCCGGATGAAGCTCCCGCACTGATCGTCCAGTTCTTCCAAGAGCATCGCCGCCCGTTGGCCGTGTCCAGCAAATGAAGTCTCGCAAAGTGCGTTCTGCCTCATTCAGCCTGACCTGGTTCTGCGCTCGCTGTGGTCTGTCACGAAGCATCGCGGCGAGACACCCACACATTCACACACCGACGGCTGCACGCTCAAGAAGACGCCCGCTCGACTGATCCCCGTTGTTCGCCGGGTCGCTGTGGCCGATGAATGCGGCTCGAAGGGCTTCAATGCTGAGCGGCTTCAAGAAGAAGCCATCGACTCCGAGTTGCGTGCTGCGCAGGACCGCTGCGGGTGTGCGTGCGCGGGCCAGTGCGAACAATCCCGTCGTGTCACCGATTCCCTGTGGCAGCAGCCGCAACGCTTCAATCGTGTCGAAGCCTTCTTCGTCGGCCAGGTCCACATCGACCACAATCAACTCGTACTCGCGCAACATTGCCGAGTAGTACGTGCGCGGTCCCGAGTGAACAACATCGACGCGATACCCGAGTGCGTTGAGAGCATGTTCGGCCAACGCCTGCTGCACGGGGTCATCGATCAGCAACAACGTCTTCGGGCTAGGCTGCTCAACTTTCGACGAGAATTCGTGCGTGACAGCGTGTCCGACAAGCGGTCCTGCAATGTCCGTCACCGGGCCACCAATGAGCGAGTCGCCCAGCGACATCCCCGACAGTCCCGTACTCCCAGCCAGATTGAGCAACTGCTGAGAGGTCTCGCGAATCGTTCGCCAATTCGGGCGAAACAATTCTTCAAAGTGCGATTCGGTCCAACTCCAAGACGTGTTCATCAGAGTGGTCGCGTGACGTAGCACGTGTTGTCGCAACTCGGACAGTTGTCGGACTGCGGCGAGTTCATCGGCTTCGGCATGTGATCGCATTTCCTGAACGACGGAGTATTCACGCTGCAATGAAGTGAGCTGCTCAGACATCTCGCGCGTCCGGCGCTCGACCTTCCGCTCCAGATTCTTGTTGAGCGATTCGAGGGCCGCTTCGCGTCGCGCCAGATCAGACATCGCCCGAGTGCTGATGCGGATGAACGCGGCCAAACCCGCAGTCTCAACAACCAGCCACAGAGCGTGTTCCACGAAGTGTCCCGGTGCGGCAATGGCCAGCGCGGGAGTTGCCACGATCAACGATACGGCCAAGTGACTCACCAGCGCGGACGTACCCGCAGCGACCAGCACTGCGATGTCGCGATAGCCCGCCAGCACGATCAACCAGACGAACAGATGCAAGTGCGTCTCCGGCCGTCCCCCTGAGACGTGCAATAACAGTGTTGAGACGCAGCCTTGGCAAACAGCGACCGTCAGTCGTGTCGATCGCTCGCCCGGCGCGCGGAACGTCAACCAAAGTGGCCTGACCGACAAAACGCCGTTCAACAGTATCGTCGCACAGAGCACATCCGTGCCCGTGGAGTGGCTCCCCGTCTGAGCAGTCAGGACCGCCAGTAAGACGACTCCCCACTGAGCGAGCAGCCCCCAATAGACCTGCTTGTCGAGTCTGACTCGCCCGTCCCGCAACTCTTGCGCGAGCCGTTCGTCGGCACGAGGAAACGGTCTCGGTGGAGCACTCTTCGTTCGCAGCCAAGCCAGCATCGAATCCCCCTCCACCACGTGAAGCCACAGCGGCGAAGCGCCGACGGGCAGACGGCGAAGCAGAATCGAAGCGACTCTCCACCAACACGTCCGCCCGAAACATAGCTCTCAATTTGGGGAGTGCCCGAGAAAATTGGCGAGACTCGCGGAGCGGTCGCCGCGCCTCGATCGGCACGATCCACACGACCGGTACTAACGTCGGCGATCTTGCTCGCGATCCACCGCAGTCGATTCACTGTGACCGATGTTCGATTGACGCGAGCCACTTCAGTTCGAGGCGACGGTCGTTTATACCTCGCACGGCTACAACTGAGACGTTTTAAGCGAGCCGTGTGCCGTGAGGGTAGGGCATTTCAAACTTGAGGTTGAGTTGGGGAATGGGCTGTTCGCGGATCTGGGAATGTGTTTCGTTATTGGGGGGCGGTGAGGGACGGCCATCGGAAACTCAGGA
>JAYVOX010000709.1:0-13049 GCA_043757695.1 Schlesneria sp. | reverse complement strand
GTCTCCAGTTCGGTCAGCTTCTCATAGTTCGTCAGTTCGGACATAAATTCTCACAATCCTTGGACTGAGCTTACAGAATCGGGGACGCACGGCTGTCGGACCGCCAAGCATTCGCGGCCTCCCGAATCGCAGCTCGCTCAGTATCAATCGGTCTGAGCTGGAATCTCAGGTCGCGCGCCTCGCTGCTCTCGTCGCGGAAAGCCAAGACAGTAGAGTAAAGAGGAGTAAGAAATCTACGGAGTCCTGACAGCAGAGGCGGAGACCACCACCCGGAAACCGTAGTGGTGAAGAGTAGCGGTGCGTAAGTTCCCACCCCGACTGGCAGAACGGGCATTCTCGGGGGGAGAGACCCACGAACCGCCACGCTCAACACCAACGTTTCCACCTAGTGGTCGGCCAACTTGAGATTGCTGGGATTTGTGGGTTAGGGGATTGCAAGGGGGTATTTCTCGGGGAATCGGGGTTGCATTGGTTTGGGAGGATTGTTCATGGGCACGGATGCCAAGGCGGTGGTGCGGTTGTCGATCGACGAACGGGTGATGTTGGAGAAGGTGTTGGATGAGCCGCGGGTGGCGAAGGATCGGGTGTTGCGGATCAACATGCTGTTGAAGTTGGACGCCGACGGATTGAACTGGCCGGACTCGAAGATCGCCGAAGCGTTCGGGGTGAGTACGGATACTGTGGCTCGACTGCGGTACCGGTGCGTGTTCGAGGGATTGGAGGCGGCGACATGCGGCGCGCCCGCTGGTCTGTCTGGACGAGGCCAGCAAGCAACTGGTCGATCATGTCACCGTGCATCTGGAAGCCACTCCCGAACACCCGACCCGAACCGTCGATTACGAGTACGTCCGCAACGGCACCGCCAACATCTTCATGCTGTACGCGCCGCTGGAAGGACGGCGCGAAGCCCTCGTGACCGATCGACGTACGGCCCTCGACTACGCCCATGCCATCCGCCATCTGGTCGATGTGATGTACCCCGACGCGGAAAAAATCGTGCTCGTTCAAGACAACCTCAACACTCACAAGCCGGCGTCGCTCTACGCGGCCTTCCCTCCCGAGGAAGCCCGCCGTCTGATCGACAAACTCGAAATCCACTACACGCCCAAACACGGCAGTTGGCTCCGGCTGTTGAATGAACGCGGGGCCGAGATCGAACTGGGCGTTCTCGGTCGTCAATGCCTCGACCGCCGAATCCCCGACCGTGAAGCTCTGCACCGCGAAGTCGCCGCATGGCAGCAACATCGCAACCAGTCCCAAGCCAAGGTCGATTGGCAATTCACCATCGCCGACGCCCGAGTCAAGCTCAAACGACTCTACCCAGTCATCGAAACCGACAACTCAACACCATAACCAAGCAAACTCAAGTTGGCCGACCACTAGCCGAAAGCCAATTGCACAGTGTCAGTTCGTCGTTTTGATAGTCGTCGGTGTGGTCGCTGACACGACAGCGCCGAAAACAATCAATGCGATGTAGTCGCTCAGTTTGAGTCCACGAATAGACTTATGGCGGCAGACGATTCGAGGAAGACGTAAGCAACGCTTTGATCCGTGGCATGATGCTCGTTCCGCAGACTCAGTTCTCGTTTTCCCTCGCCTGTGGCCGAGTCTCATCGGGAAAGACCTCTGCTACGAAACCTCGCGCCGTCAGGTTCGAGTTTCGGTCATCTGTGAAAGCACTCCAATTCGGCTGTTCGAGGACTCCGTGATCAACATTGTGGTCATTGGTAAGCGTGTCGATGTTACCGTTGTCGAACTGGAGAAAATCGCCGTCGAGTCCTCAGAGTCGGACGGCTGACCATCGACGATACCAACGAGTTCTGCCGCCCTCTGATCGTCGATCCAGTGAATGTTGAGCCGCCTCAAGATCGCGCTCCTGGATCGAGCACGATCTGCAAACCGCGACTAGTGACAGGCCGGAATCTTCCGTCGAGTTTGATCGAGGGTGATGCACCGCTCACAGCCATTGCCCCTCCTGATCACTCGCGAACGAATCGACCTTCGAGCCACCAGTGCGGTCACGCACAGGCCATCATCAGCCATCGAGTCTTCATCCCACCTGCCGTGTGAGCGTCATCCCTCCAGTCGCTTGGCTGCCCGGCCTGAAGCTCGCAGTCCAACGCGAGGCTCGGGCGCATTTGACGAAGCGCAGAGATGCTTTGCTGGACCGTTCAAGTCTTACGAACACGAAACGAGACCTGCGAGAGAGCGTTTCCAGACAACGAACGCCTCAACCGGTCGGCCGCAGGTCAAACAGCTAAATTCTGCTCGTTTTTGTGGCATATTGATTAGGAGGTCGACATGGTATCGCAGGAGCCTCCTGGCTCCTCAAGGCTCTCCCTTCAAATTGTCGCAACCTAAATATCAGGGCCAGATGCGTCATATTTAGGTGATAAGAATGGTGAAATTACAATGTCGAGAACGATCAAAGCGATATGCTTGGAGTTTGCTTTGGAGGTTCCTCAAAACAGGGAAGTTTGCTGATCACAACTTGCATTGCATGATGCCCGAATGGATTGGGGCAAACGTGAATTATCACCAGCGACAACTGTTACCCTGATCCGTGGTGTTGACCAGATTCGACTCGTACTTGCGGCAATCAGCTTCGTGTAGCACGGCCCAGCCTCGCCACCGAAACTCTGCGGGCGAAACCTCTGGAAACGGACTTGCCGCTTCATGCCATTGGTATTGGGAATGCCTCTTTGTCGAATTGGCCCCTACCACCTGCCTAGTTGACGTGAGACCTCATTGACCGAGTTCCGATTGTCAGCAGTCCCTTGACGGTCCACGTCCTCACTTGCGCCGGTATCAGAGAACATTGAAAGTCGTCCAATTGTCATCAGCGTCCTTGAGATGCTTCTCCAGCGGAGCATGTACCGAACTGCGCGGCAAGGTGACTGACATTGCGGGAATTTCGGGCCAACTCTTTTCGATGAGGTTTCGATCGATCCATTCGTTCTTACAGCCACTCACTTCGAGGCATTCTCGATGTGACGAGTTCCTCCCACAATCTCCCAGGAGCCACACCAACATGAACCAGAACCGACGATGCACTTCCGAGAACGCACCCGACCCTCGACCCCTCTTGGAGCTAACTGAGTCCCAACGCAGATTCGCGAGTGTGGTCGGCCAAGAACTCGCGCGACTGTGGATCGAGCAACAAGCGGACAACTTTGAAGACGCCAGAAAAGACACCCATCGCAGGCGATCAAGTCAACATTCACGGCTCGACGAACACGTCATGTGACTCAGGACAACACACTCAAGGTCTCAGCCATTTTCCAACGGAGCGAGTTCCGCAAGACAGGGGCAACGCAGCGACGCGGACTGTCCACGGAACTCCGCGCGATCTTGTTGCGCGGATGGAGTCACGTACTCCACGAAAACCGCCGAGTTAATTACAGAACCGAAAATGCAGATATTCCGTGACGAGTTCCCACAACTCAGTCCGCTTGTATCGGGCGAGCGTGATGTGGGTCGCTGCTCGCGAAAACAACGAGCATGCAAATCATTTTCGACCTCGGCGGCGAGGACTTCGAGCTTGGTGACTGACTGGCCTCGAAATCCAAACTTCAGACTCGTCGTCTTCGTCAATGAGATCGTCGTCCTCGTCATCGTCAATGAGTCCGTCATCCCTTGCACTCGACGAGCGGACGCCAGTGCCATGTTTTTGTGTCAGGTCCGCACTGCGGCGTTTTTCCGTCATCTCCGTTGACCATTGCATGGCCTGCAAGAAGGCCCGCCAGGGACGCTCATCCGCCGCATCACAACGGTTGAGATCAGACAACGTTGGCGCGAGTAATCCGAACCGGCTGTGCAGAACAATCGGCGCGAGATCAGCAACCCACGGTTGGGCGTCGTACCAAAACCCGAAGTCTTTGCGTTCCCGTTCAGATAGGGCGGGCTCGATCGCCAGTCGCACCGCCTGCATTTGCAGTTGGACGCATCCGCTGACGTAGCCAAAGGACCGCCACAAGAGATCCAACAAGATGTATCGAACTTGCTGACGCTTGACGGGTCCGCCCTGTTTGCGTTTGGCCAGTTGCTGGACGAAATTGTCGAAGTCTTTCCACATCCAGTTTCGGAACTTCTCATCGGGCAGATGCAAATGTTTTCCTACCGCTTGGAGCATTCGCTCTTCGACGAGTGCCTTCAACGTGGTGTCGTTGGTAGGCTCACCCTGGTCCATGCCAAACAAGCACAACCGAATGGTTGCCGCAGTGTCTTGAGGATGGAAACCTTTCGTCAAATCCGGTGAACCGTAGGCCATCTTCAGTAACCCGTGCATGATCTGAAGAGAAACAGATTCTGCATATTCGAGGGAGATGCCGCGGTCGCGAGCTGACTCACGACCGCATCTCAAGAGTTCGGCAGCAGTCAGTCTCGCAGGTTTTCCCCTATGATTGGTAGTCTCGATATCCGGCAGGATATCTCGCTCTGAATCGTGACTCCGCTCGCTTTGGCGAAGCCGCAGGTCTTCCCCGCGTCGAATCGTTCGGCTCATGAGGCGGCGATCGGAAAAACTCCACTGGAAGAGCAAACTCATCAAGCGATAACTCTGGCGCTGGTCCATCGTCAGTCCTTTCAGGCGTTGCATGACAGCCAGCCCACCGATTGCCGCAAGAAGCAGGAAGGGACCGATACCACAGCCGGGAACGATTCGCCGCACTCCATCTGGTCCAGCGATCAGTTGGAGTGGCAATCGAAAGTCGCTTGGGACGTACTTCAGAACACGGCGATTCGGTTTCCACTCCATCGCCTCCGCCGACCAACCGGCTGCCACCATCTTCACCGTGTATTCGTCGGCTGGTTTGGTCACCAATTGACCCCAACGGCTTCCGACGAGGTTGGCTTGGCGCTTCCTGGGCATTGATCGTTCCCAACAGGCACTGAACGAGGTTACTTCGCAACTCCATTTTTGATGGTCGTTTGCGGATTTCACGCAGATGGTGGTTTTCAAAAATCGTAGGCGTTTCCGGGGTGGGTTGAGCTAACCCGCAACCAATCCGAGAGATCGCCGACTTGTCTCGCCAACAACCTCTCAATTTTCCACCGCTGACGGCTGAGGAACTGAAGTCCACTTGGGGCGAATCCCAGTGGGCTTTGAAGTTTCCGCCAGTACTCACAGTCGACCAAGCGGCGGAATTACTGCAGGTTCCTAAAGCCACCGTTTACGACTGGAGCAGTCGCGGGCTCTTGAAGGGCTGTGCGCGCCGCGTTGGAAAACATCTCCGAATTTGGCGAGATCGACTGTTGATTTCTGTTTTCAATAAAGGATTACAGCGAAATGCCTAGTACCCGTAAATCGCAGGAATATCTACCTGTGTCTGAACGCGTGTCGATCTACCAGCGCGCGAAGACATGGTATGTCAATTACCAGCACGATGGCCAGCAAATTCGACGTTCGTTGGATACCGCGAACAAGAAAGAGGCAATCCTGCGCGCCCATCGAATCGAGGCCGACCTAGATCGCGGTTCTGTACCCGATCAAGTTCGCGTAGCGACGATCGGCGATGTGTGTGACGCACTTCTGCGGTCGGCCGAGGTGGAGGGACGGGCGAGCAAGACGCTGTCAAAATACCGATATGTGACTAAGCTCATCCAACAGCACGCTGAACGAAATCGGCGGACCCACGTCGCTCAACTGAATCATGATTTTGCCGACTCATGGCGAGCAGATCTCAAGCGAAAGTCACTCAAGCCCAAAACAATCTACAACATGTTGATCATCTTGCGATCCGTGACAATCTTCGCATTGAAGCGGCGTATGAGCGATATCGATCCGTTGGTCGGATACAAACTGAAGAAGCCAAAACCAACACCACAGCCGTGCTGGAGTCCAGAACAGGCCGAATTGATCCTTCGTTCCGCACCGGAGGCCTACCGGCCCTACTTCACGTTCCTCCGTGAGACGGGCTGTCGCGCGGGAGAAGGCAAGTATTTGACTTGGGACGATGTCGATTTCCGGCGACGAGTAATCCACATCCGCCCCAAGGACAGTTGGAAGCCAAAGTCAGGTGACCAACGCAAGATACCAATGACGGGTCGTTTGGTAGCGGTATTGGAAAAGTTACCAAGACGGGGACGGTGGGTCTTCCCGGCTCCGGCGACCGTGCGGTATCCCAAACCTGATCGGCAAACCTCAGAGCGGCGGTCCCTACTTGCCCTGAAGCGGGTTCTGAAGCAACTCAAATTGCCAGGCCACCAGCATACTTTTCGTCACACATTTGTCAGCCAGGCGCTGGCTGCCGGAATTCCCGAGGCAGTTGTCCAAAGCTGGGTCGGCCATGTGGACCGCGATGTGATTCGCCTCTACACGCACATCTCGGACGAAGTGTCGCAGGGCTACGTGAGCCGCTTCTCGGCGGCCAGCCGCACGGCGGAATCACAACCTAATGGGCCGACGGATGGAAACGGAAACGCGTAGCACAGTTTTCAGCACAATTAGGAGAATTACGATCATGGTCATGTCGCAACAAAAAAGCCGCCACCAAGTTACGGCGACGGCTTCGTGTGAAAGCGGAGAGGGGGGGATTCGAACCCCCGGTGCCATTTCTGACACACAGCATTTCCAGTGCTGCACAATCAGCCGCTCTGCCACCTCTCCAATTCACTCGATGTTTGTCAAACACTCGTAGCAGCAAATTCACCGAAACGCAGTTCTGGACTACGTCCAAGTACTCGGAGTTCTCAGCGCGATTGAAACGCTGATTCAATCGAGTCGAGACACCACTTTTGTAATGAGGGGCAACCCAATGGCTACCTTGGAAAATACGATCACAACGAAGTGAAACGTCTTGAGGCTACGCACCGGCTGCGGCGAGTTTTTCCGCCTTGCGTTTGGCGACCAGTTCATTGTTCGCTTCGATCTCGGCCACGCGGTTCAGCCGACGCTTGATCGTATTGCAATCGGCGTTCAACTGACGCCACTTGGGGTTTCGGCGGAATGCAGGCCGTTCGACGCCTTTTTCGGTCAACACGGCAACCCATTTTGCCAATGCGGCCTTGGCTTGAGTCGTTTGATATTCCAGCGTAGTTCGCGACAGTGGCATGGCTCGCGGCTCTTTCTCTCTTCCAAACAGATCGGACTCAGCAACACTGTCTCGAACAAACTTGTCGAGACGCAAATCCCCTAAACGGGCACCGATTCTTACAAAAGTCGTCGCGAGCTGCAACCCAAGTCAAACCCAAGTTTTGAAGTCGGAAGTGCCAGGCTTTCCGTGAAAATGAGTTTGGCACAGGACCACAAACTCTCGAAGCCATCCTCACGGGGGTCGCGGGTTTCTTAAGTCGGTGCCATTGGACTTCTGCTTGCGGTAGAACCTCAAGGCGAAGGCTCAACTATTCGAGTTGGACTGCTTCCGTCTGGAATCAGCTCAAAATGCGGTCATTGTCCAAAACGACAGGTGCCATTCTTGTGCATCGCGCGGGTTGCCTCACTCGTTCGGTCGCACGAATCTCAAGATGCGATGGCCCGATCATTTTTCGGTTTCAGGAGGCGAGATTTCAAGCAAAGGGACTCCATGAAGCGTCACGTCTGGTCCTTCATTTTTCTGCTGCTCCAAATGGGAGAGTTTTTCATGAGAGACTTGGGTTGCACGAAGGGTGCTGATGCGGCCGAGTACGACCGGCCAGCGAATGAAGTTCACCAAAGTCGATCGGTTGTTGTGGCGAAGCATGGGATTGTGGCAACCAGTCAGCCACTGGCGGCGCAGGCGGGTTTGGACATCCTCAAGGCGGGAGGCAACGCGGCTGATGCGGCGATCGCGACGAACGCAATGCTGGGTGTTGTCGAACCCATGAGTTGTGGCATCGGTGGCGATCTGTTTGCCCTCTATTGGGACAACAAGACGAAGAAGCTTTACGGGTTGAATGCTTCGGGACGCAGTCCGCTCCAACTGACGAGAGCCTTGCTGCGGGAGCAGGCGGACGCGAAAGGACAGATTCCCGAAACAGGGCCGTTGTCGTGGTCTGTCCCCGGATGTGTCGATGGCTGGGAGGAACTGCGGTCTCGATTTGGGACGATGCCGCTCAAAGGATTGCTTCAATCAAGCATCGACACCGCCGAGCAAGGCTTTCCCGTGAGCGACATCATCGGCAGCGGATGGCGGGGATCTGTGAAGAGTCTCACCGCGTGGCCCGATTCGGCGCGAGTCTATTTGAAGGAGGGGCGCGCTCCGCAGGTCGGTGAGATCATGACCTTGCCCGAGTTGGGAGCGACCTACCGCGCGATTGCCGCTGAAGGTCGTGAGGTCTTCTATCAGGGACGCCTCGCGCAGGAGATCGTGTCATTCAGCGAAAAGCATGGTGGCCATTTCAGCCTCCGCGATTTCGCCGAGCACAAGAGCGACTGGATCGACCCGGTCTCGACCACGTATCGCGGCTATACGGTGTGGGAGTTGCCTCCCAACGGACAAGGGATCGCTGCGTTGCAGATGCTCAATATTTTAGAGGGGTTTGATCTGAAGTCGCTCGGCCCGAAGAGTGCCGAGTACGTCCATCTGTTTGCCGAGACGAAGAAGTTGGCGTTTGCCGACCGCGCGAAGTTTTATGCCGATCCCACATTCCACCGATTGCCAACGCAAGAACTGATCTCGAAGGAGTATGCCGCCAAACAACGAACGCGGCTGGACCTCAACCAAGCGGCCATCAACGTTGCGTCTGGCGACCCCAAGTTGGCACACGGTGACACGGTCTATCTGACGGTGATCGACAAGGATCACAATTGCTGCTCACTGATTCAGAGTCTCTATTTTGGATTCGGGTCTCAGGTCGTACCGGGTCGAGTCGGTTTCGCGCTGCAAAATCGCGGCAATTTGTTTTCGCTCGACGATCACCACTTGAACCGCTTTGAACCGGGGAAGCGACCGTTTCACACGATCATCCCGGCCATGGTGACGAAAGAGGGCGAGCCGTGGTTCTGCTTCGGTGTCATGGGGGGAGACATGCAACCGCAAGGACACGTCCAGATCTTGGTCAACATGATCGACTTCGGCCTCAACCCGCAACTGGCTGGCGATCTGAGTCGCATCCGCCATGGAGGTTCTGCCGGTCCCACGGGGCTTCCGGAAGAGCCTTCCGGTGGAACGCTCTTCTTGGAGAGCGGATTCCCCAATGAAACGCGTCGCAAACTGGAAGCGATGGGACACAAGCTTGGCACGGCGACAGGCTCATTTGGGGGCTATCAAGGGATTCTCATCGACCGCGCACATGGCACACTGCACGGTGCCACTGATCCCCGCAAAGATGGAGCGGCGGTGGGATATTGACGGACGATGCTTTGGGGACGAGTGCTGTCGTGAACTGTGCCAACATAAGGAAAGTTCTGCGGCGATCAGGCGAAAATCTGGCTCTCCACCATTCGTGTTGAAATCGGTTATGACCGGAGGGCCAGGCTCCTGCCGAGCCGCACATGTGAAGAGGCTTTTGTTGTCGCAGCGGCTCGGCGGGAGCCTCGCCCTCCCAAAATCCACACGAGCGATCAGGCGGAAATCTGATGGGCCAGAGTGTTCATCCTCTCGCCCGTTGTTACTCTCTCGCCGCGCCAGACTTTCCGTTCCACACCATCAGCAAGGATTTTTGAATGATTACGGTCGGCATGAACTATCACGTGATTGAAGGCAAGCAGCAGGATTTTGAAGACAAGTTCGCCGGAGTGATCGACGCCTTACGCGCGGCCGATGGCCACACGAGTTCGACGTTGTGGAAAGATGTCAGCGACGCCGCGTCGTATCTCATCACGAGCGAATGGTCCGACGAAGCCGCCTTCCAATCCTTCATCCGCAGCGACGCGTTCCGCGCCGTTACGACGTGGGGCAAGGAACAGATCCTCTCCGGCCGTCCTCAGCACAAGATTTACAAGCACTGACAAAGACGATTCTTCGGCTGGCGGTGTAGCTGCACTCGCCAGAGTGCGGGATTCCCACGTTCTGGCGAACGGGGCTACCTCAAACTAAGCATTGATGACGCACTAGTTGTTGCTTCGGCTGCTGGTGAACCGAGTGTTCGGCGACTACGGAGCAGCCGGAGGACGGCGTTGTTCGAGGCGTTGTTTGCGTCGCTCTTCGACATGCTTACGACGTTCTTCGCGTTGGCGAGCCGCCTCGGGTGACGGCGGTTGTTCGAGCCTCTTGAAGACCTCTTCCGGAATCGCCTGCTGGATGCCGTCGGGGATCATTGCTTTGAGGAACAGTGGGCCGAGCTTGCGGGCGATGTTCGCTCCCACGGGTTCCCCCTTCTTGGGAGCAAGCTGTTCGGCGGCGGCAGGGATCACCTGACCTTCCGCGGCCCCGAGGCCCGCGTTCTGGAGAGATCGGGTTCGCTGGCGGCGGGCTTCGAGGTACTCGTTGTAGCTCGGCAGGAACCAAGCTTTGGCGGAGCCGAGAACCGCCGCAGTGAGGATCGCCGTGTGCGGGTTCTTCGTCTCGAACAACAGTCCCGCCGGTTGCCTCACGACAACGAACGACGAGTCGCGGGCATACGGGAGCAGCGCGGCGGCCGAGGGAATGGCAAAGGCATCCAGAGGGAAGCCGTTGCTTTGCAGATGGCTTAACACGGATTGGCCATAGAACGGAGCGATGGCGCACAGTGCCAGCATCGCTCGCGGGCCATCGAGTGTTCCGAACGCGAGCAACTCTCCCTCGGGGCGTTCGAGCTTTTTGGATGCCACACCGCCGAAGCCGGGACGCGGCACCGACTGCTGTCGCAAGTGAGCCTTCAATGCTTGAGGATGCAGGGCAAACAGCAGGTGCGATTGCGTCAGACTGAACGACGGGGTGGTTGCCGCTTCTGATCCCAGTTCCCAACCCGCTGTGTTCACGTAACAGATCGAATGGCCGAGAAACGATTGCCGTTTGAGTTCGACCGTCTTCCCGGCGTATTCGGGATCGGTGTCGGCGGTGAGCGATTGTTCCAGCAGTCTCATCAACCGCTCGAACACCAGCGTGGCTCGCTGGGCATCGCGGACTTCGACCGCCACGATCAGGCTGGTCCCCATCAGACCACCGTTGGCGGGAGAGTCGAATGCCGTCCACGCCTCGCCGAACGCGGGATAGAGATCTCGTTCGAGGTTCAGTCCCAGTTCCGACTCCAACTGCTTGATCGCCTCATCGAACATCGCGGCCGAAGCGGGAGTCGTTCGTCCGATCAATTCACGAACACCGCGAACGGTTTGCGAGAGATTCAAACTTCCGGCGGCCACCAGATCGCTGTCAGCCGGGATGTGCTGGAGTTGCTCTGTTCGCACGGCTGGCCCAGCCGCCAGCAACAGCAGTCCGTCAGTGCGACCGTTCGTCGTGAGGAACGTGCGCTGCACGACGATTCCGTGTTCGACACCCGTTCCCATGACCAGCGATTCCAACGCGTCTGCTCCCGCACCACGCAGCATCGGTTGAACCAAAACTCCCGCCGGGCCAGCCGCGCGTGTGAGGGTCTCAATTGCTCCATTCAGATCGAACCAACCGACAGTGCTGACCCGCGTCGGAGCGACTCGTTTCCAAGCGGTTTGAAATTGCGAGTTCGCATCGAGTCCCGGCTCAGCTCCCTTCAAACAGGCCAGCACTTTTTCGACGGTTCCGTCGCCAAGACCAATCAGCACGCGGTCAGCCTCGCGATGGACGGTGAATTTGCGAGCGATCCCCGGCACCGCGATCTCTTGCAGGCGAGGTTGCTTTTCGAGGTCGGTCTCCGCCAACTGGCCGAGCGTTTCGAGCAATGCTTCCCCGTCGCCTCCCGCCGAAGAGACCAAACCGATCCGAAATCGTTCGGTCATTGATTGAGACTGGAAGGCGTTGAGCAGCGCTCGCCCCGGCGGCAGTGGCTCGAATCCGATCGACAGACTGCCGGGATGAGCCGTCAGCAGTTTGACCAATCGAGGCAGATGTTGATGCAGTCGCTGTTGGTCTTCGTCTGCATCAGGCCACTCGGCCTTGGCAAATGCCAGATCGAGGGCCTCGAAAAATGCGATCACTTCCGGATCGGCGGCGAGTCCATCAATCCCCGCTCCCGCCGGTTGTCCCGCCGGTTGTCCCGCCGCCCGGCCAGCCCATTCAAAATAGAAAAGCGTCTGTTGTGGAGCGGCCTTGAGTAGTGCGGGATCGCGCTCACCGGGCGGCATCCCCAACCAGCCGCTGCCACCCAACAGGAGGAACAACACTTCAATCCAACTCACGCCCAAATTGACTGTCGGCACCATCGCAAGACTCCGTTCTTCGTTCGTCATGGCCACTGGTCAAAGCCGCAGCTCACGAGATTGCGATTGCGGTTGATTGACCGGCGTGATCGTATCGCTTGAGCAGCAGTCGCTCCAGCAACGCCCGCGTGAACGACCAAGGACCGGCACCTGAACAACTGGCGGCATCAATCCAAAGATCGAGGTGAGCCGGGTGCCGTGAGGCCCCGGGTTCTGGAATCTGGCTGAGAACCCGGGGCCTCACGGCACCCGGCTCGCCTCGTTTTGACTTTTGTCGGAAACGTCTTGCTTCACTTTTGTTGCAGCAGGAACGAGTCGCTCCAGCTTCCAACTTGTCGTCTCGTCGGGTGCGTGGAGTCTGCAGAACGCACTTCCATCACGGTCTCAACACGGCGTGTTCCGCGGACTCCACACACCCGACATTTTCTGGACACGGTCTTTTGAAGGACACGGTCCCTTAGTACCGACGCTGTTCTTGTGAGGACTGCTGCCGTGGCTGGTTGCCCGTTTGGTTCCAACCTGTTTGTCTCACTCCCGAGTTGTTGTTCGGGGCCATCACTTGGCTGGAGTACTGTCCACCGCCGGACCTCGATCCATTGTTCGAGGCTTGCGGCACCGGATAGAGGCGGGGCGAGGACTGTGGCGTGGGAGTCGAAGCGGGCGAGACCATTCCCGAACCGCGTACTCCGTTGCCACCGGTCGGCACCGGCGAATATTGCGAGCCAGCCGGGCCGGGATTGAAGTGTTGATAATCGACGTTCGTGCCGACACTGCCGCTGCCATACGGAGGCAGGTGATAGTGACCTGTGTCGGGCTGGCCTTCGGTCATGTTGTACTTCCAGAACTCTTCGTGAGTCGG
>JAYVOX010000708.1:0-3490 GCA_043757695.1 Schlesneria sp. | reverse complement strand
CATTCACCCCGACTCACCGCCGTGTCAAACTGCAAAACCCAGCTAAGACAAACAAACTCGCCATCTGATGAATCCCTGTTTCCGAGTTGTGGCACTAGCTACTCTTCAACGACTGCAACTGAGCCACGACTCACTATCTGCGTCGGCAACCATTCCGACGGCTTGCCTTGGGAATAAGTTTTGGAGGTCACTCAGACGATCTTGCAGATCGTCCAGTTCAAAGACCTAAGTTACCTCTTACTCGTCAATGAAGGCCGCGTTGCTGGCATGCATTGGCGATGCCCACTGAAAGCGCAGACATCCAGCAAACCCGCCCGCGAAGCGTGCATGCTCCGAGGGGAAACCCATCTCCACACTCGCGGAAATTCGGCTGTAACGTATTGACTCGTCAGACATTGATCGTCAACAGCGAGATCGCAACGCCTCTGGCATACCATTCCCTAACTCGCGACAGCATGGATCGAATGTCCCTGCGCGAGACGAGAAAATGCCCTTCCGGACTGGTGTTGGCTCGAAATGCTTGAGTCTCGTCACGCTGGCATTGGTCGTGTTGGGGCAAGTCCAGCTTCGGGCGTCCGAAGACGCGGGTCATTCGGTTTCACTGTCTGTTCGCACGACAGGGGCATGGACGATTGTTGAATCGGCCAACTTTCGATGCTGTTGCCAGTTGCCGGAGACTGACGCAAGGCGACTGGCCGAGTGTTGTGAAACGTGGCGCAGCCGTCTGCGGAGGGCATGGCTGACAGAGCCGAGTGACCAGTGCTGGTGTCCCAAGTGTGATGTCCATGTGCATCCGAATCGAGAAGCCTACAACCGGACCTTGAATCGTTCCGGAGACACTTCGGTCGGGTCCACGATGATGAACTTCGATCAGGGCCGGGCTGTACTGCGTCGCATTGACCTGCGGGCCGATGCAGGTGACTGGTCGAATGCGGCTCTACCTCACGAGTTGACGCATGTGGTCCTCGGTGAACGATTCGGCGGACATGCCTTGCCGCGTTGGGCTGATGAGGGGATGGCCATGCTCAGCGAATCCTCGGACAAGCATCGCGAGCGACTCGTCAATTTGCAGGAGACTCTCGCACAACGGCCCACGTTCCGGCTGTCCGAGTTGGTGCGGGCCAACCGAATGCCGCAGCCACAACTCCGCGATGCGTTCTATGGTCAAAGCGTGGCGTTGACCTCAATGTTGATTCGGAAATCGACACCCGCGAAGTTCGCGGATTTCCTGGAAGAGTCGCGTCTGAACGGAATCGACCGGGCGTTGAAAGAACACTACCAACTCAACGGCGTCGTCGAACTGCAACACGAGTGGGATCAATGGACTCGACATCCGGAGACCATCGAGTTCGTCAGCTTGCAGTTGCATGTTGGCGTTAGCCCGGTTCTGGCTTCTGTCATGGCTCCGTAGCTTCGATCGTCACCCCGTCCCATTCGGGGGAGAGCATCTGCCCCACTGGCGTCCCAACAGCCCGCTCCAGATCGGCCTGGCTGCGATGGTACTCGGTCAACGTGCGCTGATAGCCGATCTGCTGTTCGATGAATTGTCGGCGGGCTTCCATCAACCGCAAAAAGTCGATGGAACCGGCGACGTAAGCGGCGCGAGCGGCATCAAGGTTGGTATCGGCTGCGGGCAGAATGCTCACCTCGTACAACGCCGTGGCCTTGCGATTCGCCTCGACCCGCGCGTAAGCGATCTGAACCTCTTCGTTGACGGTGTCTTGTTGCTGGGAATGCTCCGCAATCAACTTACTCACGCGGAATTGAGCCTCGCGCACGGCGGCGGCTCGGCGGTCCCGACGGATGGGCACGTTCATGTTCATGCCGACCTGCGGACGCTGCTGCGTGTCCGTCCAAAAGGAATCGTAGCGCGCCATGAATTCAAAGTCGGGGTAATACTCCTTGCACGCGAGGGCCACCGCGTTCTGTTCCGACTGGATGCGTGCGGCCAGTGCCGACAGTTCCGGCCGATGCTGGCTGGCCAGTTCGCGCAGCAAGAGTGCTTCCGGAAGTCGGGCTTCCACGGTCAGACGATTCGGTGGCAACGGGAGCGAGTGATCGGGGCGTCGATGCAAGAGGGTGTTGATCCGCGCGACGGCTGTGCGTTCCATCTGCTCCAGTTCCAATCGCTGCTGTTGCAGTTTGGCCAGTTCCAAGTCGGCCGCAGACAAATCCTGTTGTGAAACCTGATTGGCTTCGTACTTCGATTTGGCCGTGCTGCGGAAGTCCTGCATGACTTCCACATTCTTGTCGTTGAGTTCCAGTTCGCGGCGAACCAGATAGTAGTCGAGGAAGGCCATTCGCGCCGCGGAGGCGAGTCGCAGCATGACTTCTTGCGTGTCCCACATCGCAGCGGCGGCTTCCGACTGCGCCATCTGTCCTTTCAACTTGCGCTTGCCATGCCATGGAACGCGCTGAGCCAGGCCGAGATAGTACGACGACTGGACCGGTGAACTGGATGGAAACGAAGCGGGCGCGAACATCGTCTGGAGCATCGGGTCGTCAAACGCCACCGCCTGCGGATACCGTTCGGCCGCAGCAGCCCAGGCCGCCTGAGCCGCCAGTAGTGAGGGATTGCGTGCTTGAACCGTGGCGATCAGCAACTCCAGCGGAAGTACTTCACATCCGGTGAAGGGATCGTCGTCATCGGCCATGTCGATGATGGTCGGTTCATGATCGGACTGATGAGAGACGGTTTGAAGCCGGGACATTCGCTCGTCAACCGCCACGTCGCCCGGATCCTGTTCCGGTTGGAGTTCCGCCGCTGGAAGACCCGACGGAATGGCAGAGACGCTGGTTCGTTGCGGCGCGCGGCAACCGATCATCAAACAGGAAATAGTCAGCGCGGCGCAGACCGCGAACCCGTGGAGCAATGGCATTCTCGCCTCCCCTGACGAATGCTCGTGTGATGCTGGCGGGTTAGCGGGTCAGCCAGAACAGGTGCCCTCCTAGCACACTCGTGATGTCCGTTATCGACAACAGATTGCAATCGTTTGCGAAAAAAACATCCCGCCCGCAAACCCAAGCCATTGCCGCGAGCGATGATGATGGGAGCATCCCTCCGAGCGGCGAGAATCGCCGGGGCGGGCAAGTCACTGGGGCGATGCAAAATCGTCACGCTGTTCTGATCGAGGCCGGGATCAATCGCAGGTGACTGTTCTTGGCGATCGTTTGAGGAGCACTCTTGCTGAACTTTTTGGAAGGGGATTGCCAGTGTGCTTGGGCTGAGCTAGCCTGTCACAAGGATGCGTAACCTGTCTGTTACGCCGGGCATCTCAACCGGTGTGGTTTCGGGAAAACGGTGAGTTCGATTTGCGAGCGCCAACGATTCGGTCGATAGTTCAGTAGTATTGGTCAACTCAGACCGGGTTTTGTTCGGTAGAGATTCCCATGTTCCTCCTTCGGCAACTGATGATTCTGGCACTCATGCCGCTTGCGGTATGGAACGGGATGCCGCACGTTGCCTGCCGTTGCTCCAATGGCGAAGTCC
>JAYVOX010000707.1:0-3494 GCA_043757695.1 Schlesneria sp. | reverse complement strand
TGTGGATCGTGCGCAGGTCGAGCATGGCTTGGGCACCGGGGATTTTCCAGCGTATGCCGGTGCGTTCCAGGCGGTCTTTGATCACGTGGCGGCAGGCGCCTTCGATCACTCCTGTGACGATGGGGTCGCCGGCGGCCAGGTATTCGTCGTAGTGCAGGCGGTGGAGGTTGGCCTCCAGAAAGGCGGTCAGGCGACGGAGTTTTTGTGTCTTCGTGCCCCTGAGTTTTTGAAGGGTTGCCCCGACGGCGCAGGTCGGCGAGGACCGACTTCGTCTGGCCTTGCAGGACGCGCAGCAGGCGTTGGTGGACGAACGCGGTCGCCGCCGCGCTGGCCTCGGGGTGGAACAGATCGAGCCGCCTCCCACAGGCGCGGCAGGACGTGCAGCAGGTCGAGGAGATCGATCGTGTGCTCGTCGCGCGGCAGGTCTTCGTCGCGATCCGTTTCCAGCGAGCGTTGGCCATCGCTGAGGTTCACCAGCGTTTGCAGCGGCTGTCGGCGCAGGGCGATGTCATCGCGCAGATGCTCGAAGATTTCACGCTGGCCGTTGATCTCGGCAAGCTCACCGGCCGCGTTGGGGACTTCGCGGGCGAGGCTCCTGCCGAGCAGTTCTTCGTGGGAATATCACTTGTTTCTCGCGGCTCGGCGGGAGCCTCGCCCTCCCGAGACGCCTTTTTCAACGGGCTGCTAAAGGGCGATTACCCCAACGGCATCATCGTCCCGAAAGCCGAAATGAAAACCTACTCCGCCCTGAGGCAGAAGGCCGGGCATTCGAGTCGTGGAATCCAGCCTCGAAGTCTTTGCGTAACTGCCTGACCGCTTGGGTTTTGAGAAACTTGACGGTCTGGAAGGGCACTTCTATACTCGCGCCGCGTTTGCGAGGCTGGCTCTTTCGAGACTCATCACTGATCTCCAATCTGCGGTGAAATGGCGAACGCTGGCAATAGTTTTGACAAGTAATTTAGGATGGTTCAACCGGGCGATGCTCGCCCCACAGGACGTGAAGACCAGTATGAAACCCAAAGATCAGCCCCAGACAACCGAGCCTGTTCCACACCCTGACCTGCTGCAGAAAACGGAACTCGGCAAGCTCGTTCAATCGACGGGGAACGTCCTCGAAAAGTATGCCTCGATCATCGTCGCAGTTGTTTGCACGGTGCTGGTGGTGGCTGCTGGCGGCATTTGGTGGGCGCGGCAATCGACGGAAACCAGCTCGGCCGCGTGGGCCTTGTTGGAAAGTGCCGAGAGCGTCGATGACTTCGGCAACATCTCCGAAAAGTATGCCGACGCAGTTCCCGGTCAGTGGGCCAAGCTGCGTGAATCGGAAGCTCATCAGAAGTCGGGGACCGACGTGATGTTCACCGATCGCGAACTGGCACTCGCCGACTTCAAACGTGCTCGCGAAGGCTTCGAGAAATTGGTCGCCTCAGCGAGCGCCGAACCCCTCATCCGCGAACGCGCCTTGTGGGGCTTGGCCCGTTGCCTCGAAGCGACCAGCGACGCCGACACCACGAAAGCCAGCGATTCCTATCAACGGTTGATCACGGACTTTCCCGAAACGATTTACAGGCCGTTCGCAGAAGAACGAATCGCTTCGCTGAAGACGGGCGGCACGAAAGAGTTCTACGCTTGGTTTAGCAAACAGAACCCGAAACCCGCCGACATCCGCCCGAAAGATGGAGCCAAAAAGGGATCGCTCGATTCCTTCCTCCCTCCCGCCGCTGCGGGTGAATCGGAGGGTGCGGCAAAGGGAATTGACGACAAGCCGGCGACCGATGAGGACGCCAAGTCCAAGCCGGAAGGTGCTGAGTCGGACAAGCCCGCGGCGACGGAAGCGAAGCCTGACGCTCCGAAAACGGAAGCCACCAAAGACGAACCCGCATCGCCAAAGCCTGAGCAGAATGGCGCGCCGAAGGCCGAAGCCAAGCCTGCCACTGAAGAACCCAAAGTGGAGAGCAAGCCGGAAGCGGCCACCGATGCTCCCACCGAGAAAAAGCCCGAGTGAACTGGCAACACTCGAAGCCATCTCAAAAACATCCGGAGTCTGCGGAGACTTCGGATGTTTGGCGTGGTTCGCAGCAACTGGCTGTGTTGAAGCTGTCGCCCGTTTGAGATTCGCATTTGGTTTGACGACCACAACCCGATTTGTAACTGGCCCGGTAGCGCTGTCTGCCGGGCTTCCTCTTTGATGATCGAAGCTGCATGTCCGAAGACCTCGTCGATGATGTGGCCCCCGAGTCGGTTGTGGCCGAGGCTGAACCGACGATGAAAGGGACCACCGAGCCGATCGTCCTCACCGTCGAAGAGCGTGCTCACGGCTGGCGTGTCGATCACTACCTGACGCGCCTTTATCTCAACTTCAGTCGCGCCGCATTTCAGCGCGTGATCGCGGAAGGCTTGGTGCTGGTCAATGGCGAGCAGGTCAAGATGTCGCGACGGGTCTATCCCGGCGACACCGTTCAGTTCCAATTGCCAACCGCTCCCGATGCGACGCTCCCGGCCGAAGACATCCCGATCAACGTCCTCTATGAAGACGATGCGATCATCGTCATCAACAAGGCGGCGGGCATGATCGTGCATCCCGGCAAGGGGAACTATCGCGGCACGCTTGCCGGAGCCTTGCAGTTTCACTTCGACAAACTGAGCGACGTGGCGGGCAAATTGCGCGCGGGGATCGTGCATCGCTTGGACCGCGACACGACGGGAGTCCTCGTCGTGGCGAAGGACAACGCGGTTCACGGCAATCTCTCCAGCCAGTTTGAAGCCCGAACGGTGGAGAAGGAGTATCGAGCGATCGCGTGGGGTGAGATCGCGTTCGATCGAGACTACATCGAGACGCATGTGCGTGTGAGCAATCGCAACCGCGAACGAATGATGGTCTGCCCACCCGGCGGAAACTCGCGCCATTCCTCGACGTTCTATGACGTTCTCGAACGCTTTCACGGGTTCTCTTTCGTGCGGCTGTGCCCTCAAACGGGAAGGACGCACCAACTGCGAGTTCACCTGCACCACCTGCGGCATCCGATCGTGGCCGACCGACTTTACGAAGGACACAGCGCACTGAAGCTCTCCGATCTCGTGGAGAACCTGCCTCCCGAAGAAGAACAGGTCATCCTTGATCGACAGGCTCTGCACGCATTGAGCCTCGCGTTTGATCATCCGGTCACGGGTGAACGAATGAAGTTTGAGGCGCCGTTTCCGGAAGACTTCGAGCGGGCACTCGCCGCCGTCAGGCAGCATCGCACCAAGGTGCCGCCGAAGAAAAAATGATGCTGGAGTGATACCTCGCACAGTCGTGATTGAGACATTTCCAAGCGGTGGGCGTAAGTCCTCCGGTTCTTTCCACCAAGAGCCGGAGGACTCACGTCCATCGCTCAGTAAGACTCAGTTTAGGCCGCGCGAGGAATCACTTCAGGGGACCGTTTCCACGGCGAGTGCGCTGGATTGAGGACCAATCATGATCGAAGAGACGTTTGGAACCAGCGAACAAGCGGCGG
>JAYVOX010000706.1:0-3497 GCA_043757695.1 Schlesneria sp. | reverse complement strand
CATAGTCGTCCGCCTGTTGATCGACGTGACCGGACGGATCGATTGTAAAAAACGTGAAGCCCACTGCCGCAGTGACATCCACATCCGCAGTCGTCTTCAAATGGTCGGCATCTGCGCCGACGAGACCGGTCCAACCTGCGGCGGCTGCGCCGCGTAGAGCGTCGTCCATCACTCGGCGGGGCATGCGCGAGGTGCGCGACATTTCACGAATGGATTGCTGGGGATAGATCGGGGCGATGCCACTTCCCGCTTCGAGCATCGCCGCCACATGCCCCGGCGTGGCGAGGCCGATTCGGTCCCCAAATCCAAAGCTGGGTTGAAGGCCAAGAGGCTGACAGGTCAAAGGCATGGTGTTCTCTTGTCCCCTCGCCCCCGTCTGCGGGGGAGAGGGCTAGGGTGAGGGGGATTATTTGTTGTTCACAACTTTTGGACAGCGGCGATTGATCGCCGCTTTGCTTTCTTCAGCCGGGGGCAAGGTTCCGGTTGAAGAGGGCGTGGTCGAGAACAGAAAGCGGCGATGAATCGCCGCACTCCAAATCTAACCAACCAACCGCCGATACTCCGCAATCGTCTGCTTCGCCGCCGCGAGTGAATCGGGCCAGGGGAGGGCTTCGGCGGACAAGTAGCCTTGGTAATTGATCTCACGCAAAGCGGCAATGATCGGCGCGTAGTTCATGTGCCCGCAGCCTGCCGGTCGGCGATTGGAATCGACGAAATGAACATGACCAATCCATTTTCCGCCGTCCTTCAAACCGGACGCGATGTCGGTCTCTTCGATGTTCATGTGAAAGAGGTCGGCCAGCAGCCGCACGTTGTCAGTGTCGAGCGACTCCATCAGCGACACACCCGCCGCTTCGGTGGTGATGAGATTGGTCTCGTACCGGTTGAGCGGTTCGTAGAGGAGCGGAATGCCGTAACGCAGGGCATGTCCACCGAGTTCGGTTAGCGCGTCCTTCAACCAGTCGAAGGCGTGTTCCTTCGAGACGCCGTCACCGAATCGACCCTGCATCGAACCGATGATGGCCGGGGCGCCGTGCGGTCCGCCGAAGTCGATCATCGATCGAATGAAGTCGAGTGCGCCGCGCCGGCTGCTCTCATCGGGACTGGTGAGGCTCAACTTGTGCTTCACCCAACCGGCCCCCGTTCCGACAGCAGCCAAGCTCAATGAATGAGCCTTCAGCAGTGAGGTCAACTCCGCCTGTGAGACGGCATCGGGGCCGGGAGCAAACAGTTCGACGGCATCAAACCCCAGCTCAGCCGCTTGACGACACGCACCTGGCAGATCGTCCCAAAACACAAACGGGCCGCCCTTCGCTTCGGCAACCAGACTGATCGTGACAGCGGACTTCATCGCAACTCACTTTGGACTGCGGCGATTCATCGCCGCTTTGGTTTTGCGGCGGAACCGTCTTTGTTTCGGATTGAAAAGAAAGGAAAGCGGCGATCAATCGCCGCAGTCCAAATAGAGGTCGGTCGTTGCCTTCATCTCAATTCGAGTATCTCGTGTCCAACCAATTTAGACCACGCACGGTCATGAAGATACGTTTCCACGTTTAGCCCCAACGCCAACGGCGCGGGTGCGAACAGTTGATTGCACGCACGCCGTTGGCGTTGCGGCTAAACGGCTCATGCGATGCCGTGAGAGGCATCTCCGGTAGGCACCTGATTCAACTCGTCACGAATCTCCATCAGGACCACGCCGAGCATGTTCCGGCCGCTCCCGTCGCCGCCGTCAGACCAATACAAATCTTCATCACTGTGGTCGATGAGGATCGCGTCGCCGGTGTTGATGAGCAGTTTCTTGAGGCTCGTGATCTGAGTGAACTTGGCTCGCACCGCCGTGCGCATGAAGTCGAGTTTGACCAAGTCCCAATCACGCCGCACACGCAGCTTCGGATTGTTGGCGATCCAGATGATCTCCGACGCCGACCGCGTCTTTAGAATCTGCTTCTGCACCTGCACGTCGTGAAACTTCTGAGCCTGAAAATAGTGCTCGGCCGTGTACCACATCTTGCTCTCCAACGAGATCGGAAACGGTGCCGAGTTCGACAACGAACCATAGTCCTGACCAACAAGATGAAACTGAATAATGTCCATTGGATTCCAAGCAGACGATGTAAGTAGCAAGTAGGGTGGGCCTCGCCCACCATGCGATTTTGAGCGGTACTGGTGAACGGCTTCCGGATTCTGGTGGGCAGTGCCCACCCTGCTGACTGACTCAACGTTTCGAGCACGGCCACCAGCGAAGATGGCGCCACTCAGGATTCAAACCTTGTCACGTCTCAACCAGTACCCGAGGCGACGGCGTTTGTGGGCCACAGCCAGAACCACGACTGTGGCGGGATCTGTCAGGCGGTAATAGATGAGATACGGAAACCGTTTCAGTCGGGCCCAACGATAGTGTGTTCGCAACTCGGTTCCGGTTGTCGGGGTTTCGGCAATGCGGACCACGACACGATCCACCTCGTCGGCGAACGCAGCCGCGATCTGCTCGCCCGCTCGTGCGGCATACCAGCGGCGGGCTTTGAGATACTCGCGACTGGCCGATGTGTCGAAGAGGACGGACGCGGGCATGACGACTCTACCGCTGTGACTTCAATTCCGACCACGGAACACCGGCCGACGGGTCGGCTTCCCAAGCGGCGAATCGTCGATCGAGTTCCTCCGCCCAATTGTCATCGAGTTTGTCGCTCGCTTCCGGGCTGAGGCTATCGAGCAAGTCCTGAACGACTCGGACTCGCTCCCCTTCGGGCAACTTCAAAGCATCTCGAACAACCGTCTCTCGCGGTGCGATCATCGTGCTGTCTCCCATGAAATTGGCAAGTGCGGAATCAGAGTACCCGAAATCGCTTGCCGTGACAGTCGGACGTGGGAACCCGCCGTGACCATTCAGGAGACCTCCGGTCGAACCGCTCCGCTTCGTGGTCGCGGAATCCGCGTCACATCCGTTCGCCAAGCAGTCGCTTGGGAACGAGAAAAGAGGCCGTGCCACTGTTCGGCCGCCTTGGGACGAGCAGTGTCGATGAGTGTCACGGCCTCGAAGAGCACTGCTTGTCCCAAACCGGACAAACAGTGGCACACCTCAACGTTTCGAGCAGGACCACCCCGCCCCAAGGCCGCACCTCAAACAGATGATCGCGCCGTGTTTTCGCGGTTGCCAAAAAAAAGCGTCCGGACCAAATGGTCCGGACGACATGTCTCGTGATGGCAACTGCGGCCCCTTTCCTCAATAGGTGA
This sequence comes from Schlesneria sp., assembly GCA_043757695.1. Lineage (GTDB taxonomy): Bacteria > Planctomycetota > Planctomycetia > Planctomycetales > Planctomycetaceae > Schlesneria. The sequence goes on along the minus strand of JAYVOX010000706.1, from coordinate 260 downwards.
GCTGGCGGAGGCCGAACGTGCTGGTGGTGGGGTTGTAGATTTCGTCCCCCTTGGCGTTCTGCACATAGATGGAATTGGCACCGTTGACCACGCAGGGAACCGTGCCGGTCGTCGTCACTTTATGGACGCGATAACTGCCGGCGGTGTTGGCGGCGGTGGCCGACACCGTGCTGACCGTCGTGGTGCCGACCATGACCGTGTACGACTGCGAGGTCGTGGCGTTGTTGACGACGGTGAACTTCCACACGTTCGTCGCATCG
>JAYVOX010000705.1:0-3510 GCA_043757695.1 Schlesneria sp. | reverse complement strand
CTTGGATGGAAAGCTGATCGCGGTTGCATTCGCCTATGCCTGCCACAACACGACGCTCAGCTTTCAACAATGGTGCGGTGACTACGCGGGGTTCGCTCAGTACGACTTGGAAGCACGGTATCCCGGTGCGGTCGCGCTGTTTTGCATGGGGTGCGGTGCGGATCAGAATCCGCTCCCGCGACGAACCGTGGAATTGGCGGAAGCTTATGGCGAGCGACTGTCGTCGGCAGTGGATGCCGTTTTGATGCAGCCACAAGACCGGGTTGCTCCGACTCTGCAAACGACGCACGAATTCGTGCAACTTGCCATGCAGGGCCTGCCGAAAACCGAGGAACTGATCATGTTGGCGGCTGCCGCGCCCAGTCCCAGCCAGCGATGGGCGGCTCGAATTCTGAAGCTCATCGAATCGAAGGCCGACATCCCGTTGGAATACCCGTACCCCGTCACCACTTGGAAACTGGGCGGCGATCAACTGTGGATCGCACTTGGCGGAGAAGTGGTCGTGGACTATTCGTTGCGACTGAAGGCCGAACATGGCGAGCAGGCGTGGGTGACAGCTTATGCCAACGACGTGATGGCCTACATTCCCTCGAAGCGCGTATTGCTTGAAGGAGGGTATGAAGGCCAGAGTTCCATGATCGTGTATGGTCTGCCGACCGAACGCTGGGCCGAAGATGTCGAAGAACGAATTGCCGCTGCGGTGGGACGACTCGTGAAGCGCGTTGGCAAGCAGGACGACTGAAACGCAATTCCAATTTGACCGTAAAAGAGATCGTTGTTGAATCACGGCGAGTTACACAACTAGGAATCAAGTCGATGCGACGTGTGAAGTCTTGTGGCGTGCTGTTGTTTCGCCGCCAACCGGAGTTGAGCTTCCTGTTGATGAAGCACACGCATCGTTTCGATTTGCCGAAAGGTCACGTCGAAGAGGGCGAGACGGAACTTCAATGTGCCCTGCGCGAGACGTGGGAGGAAACGGGGATTGCCAGCGACCGCGTATTGCTCGACCCCGACTTCCGCTTCGAGGAGACCTACTTCCCTGTCGAACCTCGCTTTGGCACGGAACGCGTCGAGAAGACGCTGGTGATCTTCCTCGGTTGGGTCGAGGGGTCAGATCCGATTGCCGTCACGGAACATCTGGGCCACGAATGGCGCGCCTGGCGTCCACCTCACAAGATTCAGAAGTACACGCTCAACCCGCTACTCAGTTTGGTGGAAGCTCACTTCGCCAAGACAGCTCCCTGAGACCACGGCTCCGATATCTGCCCCGAACGCGACAAACTCAAAATGAACGCGGCCGAGCAGTGTTGCTCGGCCGCGTTCGTGTTTCTCGACAGGGCTGTTTAGCCGATGTCAGGTCATCACGCTGCCGCCTGAGCGGTCTGTTCCAAGTTCCCCTTGGGCGGATGGAAGAACAGCAACAGCAGAACTGCCGCGACGAGAGCGGCTCCCGAGGGATAGAGCAGCACCTTGCTGTAATCGACCACGCCATCGGCCGTCGTGTGATGCTTCTGCAACGCAGGCCAGATGAACCGGGCTGCAATCGGACCGAGGCCCAGAATCAAAAAGTTGAAGAGACCTTGGGCACTCGTTCGAGCGTCCTTCGGGAAGACCTCATCCACGAGGATGTAAAGCGTTGCGAAGAAGAAGGCGTAGCAGACGCCGTGCAGCACGTTCACCGCGACGGCACAGTACGGATCGGGCACGAACGCGAAGACCGCGAACCGCACCGTGTGCCCAAGAATCCCGAGGATCATCGTGTAGCGCCAGCCCAAGTTCTTGAGGACGTATCCAAGGAAGGCCATAGTCCCGATCTCAGCGATCTGACCGACGCTCATGGCTGGCTGAATCCAGTTGGAAGGGACGCCGACCTTTTCCAGATACGTGAAAGCGAAGAAGAAGAAGCCATCGTGAACGGTGGCGTCGATGAACGTCACGATGAACAACACGAATAGGAACGGATGCTTGAGCAGCTTCATCGCTTCGAGCCACGCCAGAGAATTCTCATCGCTCTTGGCGGGTTTCGGCGGCGTGTGAGGAAGCGAGAGACTCAAGACGGCAAGCACGAGTGATGCGGCTCCGGCCGTGAAGAAAGCGGCACACTTCCCCTTGTTCAATTCGTTACCGGACAGACTCGTGCCGAGGGCCGCACCGAGCCAATTCACGAAGCCACCAGCCGCTTCCATCGTCGGGATTTTGGCCCAGTCGGCCAGAATGAAAATGAACGGCCAACTCGCGGCGATCCAGCCGATCGTGCCCCACAATCGAACCGGACCAAATTCCTTTTGAGGATCGGTCATGTTCGCAAAGGCGATCGTGTTCGTGACGGAAATCGTCGGGACATAGAACAGGCAGTGAACCGCCATGCAGGCAAAGAACAACCCGTAGTTCGCCGCACCCGCTGGACCATTGAAGGCCATCAGCGACAGACCGCCGAAGGCCAGCATCGACAGACCACCGAGTAGATGGCTGAACGCGAGATATTTCTCGGCGGCGAAGTTTCGGTCCACGAACTGGTTGGCGAAGAACATCGCCAAGATGGCCGAGACTGGAAACGCGATGTTCAGACCGAACTGCTGCCACTCATTGAAGCCCAGTCCACCGGCTCCGAAAAAACCGAAGCTCGGCGGCAACCACGCTCCCCAGATGAAGAACTCCAAAAACATCATGGCGTAAAGTTTGAGTCGCACGGACGGCTGCATGGAGTGGGCCTCTCATCTGAAGATGTCGAACGTCGGGGGATCGGACAGGTGGGGCGAGATGATGCCTTGGAGATCAGCCTCGGGCAAGCAACCACGACAGCGTCCAATTTGAAGTTGAGCAAACTGTAGGGTGGGACCAGTGGCGTTTCGCCGCGCTGGCCCACCCTCAATTCACGATGTTTTTTCTTGGTGATCCGGCGCTCGAAGCGAGCTGGTCCCACCCGACATTGAAATTCGGAATAGCCGTGGACAAGTAACGACCACTCTCGTGATCGACATCGCTCCGAGAGATCGCGGCCACGGCGGTCGCCGCTCAAAATTGATCTGTTGGACCGACAGGGGCGAGTTGCGGAGGTCGAGTCACGCTAGCTCGTCTGGGTTTTGCCTCGCCCTCAAGCTTCGGGTTGGTCTGGGTAAATGAACACTTACCGATCGCCGATTTCATTCCCCTGAGCTACAGGTCATCCCATATTTACTAGACAACTCATAATCGCTATATTCACTACAATCGCTACAATCGTCACTGGGCGAATGTGAGGCGGGCGTTGAGGGCCGGAAGTCGGTTCTTGACGAGTTTCGTTCTGAAAGCGAGGCACAACATGCAGGCACTGAAGGAATTGTGGCAGGATGAGTTGGGGTTGATCTTGTCGGCAGAAGCCGTCACGGTCGGAACACTCGGGGTTTTGGGGGCGGTTGTCGGGCTGAACATGGCTTCGACGGCTGTCGATGAGGAGCTGAAGGACTTCGCTTATGCGATCCGCAGCCTCGACCAAAGTTTTGGTTTCACTGGTCGGCAGTCGTGTAAAGC
>JAYVOX010000704.1:0-3513 GCA_043757695.1 Schlesneria sp. | reverse complement strand
TCGGAACGGAACCGCATCATCAGCACGAGCGCCAAGCCGAAGATGATGAGCCGCCAGTTGGTGAACATCAGGAAGCGATTGCCGCTCGGGTTGATGTTCGCCTTTTGAATGGCTCCGTCGAGCATCGGGGCCACAATGTTGTCGAAGCCGACCAGCAGCATCGAACCGACGATCACGCCGCGAATGCTCCCCAATCCGCCGAGGATCACGCACGCGAGGACGATGATCGAACGGTTGAAGTCATACGCATCGGGGCCAGCAGTCGTCGTCAGCTTTGTCGCATAAAGGCTTCCCGCCAGTCCCGCGAGTGCCGACCCGACCGCAAACGCGGCCAGCTTCGCGCGAGGGGCGTTGATTCCCATGCAGGTCGCGGCGAGTTCGTCTTCGCGAATCGCAAACCAAGCTCGACCGAGTCGCGATCGCTCCAGATTCCTCAGCAACCAGACGACCACCACCAACATGACGAGCGTCAGGTAATAAAACGGTCGCATGTCGTCGCTCCAACTTCCCGGCGACAGACCGAGCCATCTCAGGTTTGGTGGCGGGATCGGGTTCAATGCGCGAGTCCCCGCCGTGATCTCTTCGAGGTTCCTCAACGAGAACCGCACGACTTCGCCAAACCCCAGCGTGACCAGGGCGAGATAGTCGCCCCTCAGACGCAACGTCGGTGCGCCGAGCATCACTCCCGCCAGCGCCGCGCCCAGCGTGGACAATGCGAGAGCCAGCCAGAAGCCCAACTCAAACGGATATCCCGGAACAGTCAGGATGCCGGTGAGATACGCTCCGATTCCGAAGAAGGCTCCCATGCCCAGATGCAGCAGCCCGGTGTAACCGACGACGACGTTCAAGCCCAGCGCGAGGATCGTCAGGATGAAGATGATCGGAAGCTGACTCGCCACACGGTCGAGGAACTCCTGCACGGGGACGAATAGAATCACGTCGGGTAGATGCAGCGCACGCCATCCGAGTGGAAGCGCGGGGAACAGCAGCAGGACGAGGAGGCCGACCAGTTCGGGGAGCAGCGGCCTCAGTCTGTCTCGCAGAGAGTGCGTCATCGGTCGCTCCGTGACTGAGTCCGCGTGAGATGAGGGATCGAATGTATGAAATTCAAGTGTTGGGAAGGGCCGGTCTTTACTCCGAAGGAGTTGCGTCTCACAGCCCAGGGTTGCCCGCGTCGGCGGGCTACCCTGGGAACGCAAACCCAATCTCCATCTACCCTGAAAGGGTTGCGGCCTTCGAGAATCATCAATGACGGAACCCCGTTGGGGTACATGCGGTGGTTGGACCGACCTCCCAGGGTAGCTCGCTCCGCTCGCAACCCTGGGCTATGAGACGCAACTCCTTCGGAGTAAATGCAGGTGCAAAATCCAAGAACGCGCGGTTCCTGAAATGAACGCTCCCCACGTTCACAGCTCAACGTTTCCCCGCTCATACCTTCTCCTGTGCCGAGCGTCCGAGCAGGCCGGAGGGGCGGAAGACGAGGATCACGATCAGGATGGTGAAGACCAGCGTCCCGGTCCACTTCTCGCCGAGATACGCCGAGCCGAGCGAGCGGGCCAGTCCGATGATCAGTCCGCCGAGGACGGCTCCCGGCAGCTTGCCGATCCCGCCCAGCACGGCCGCCGTGAACGCATACAGCCCGTTCTGAAAGCCCATCTGAAAACTGATCGTGTTGATGTAGAGCGAGTACACGATGCTCGCGACACCGCCCAGCGCGCCGCCGATCACGAACGTCGCTCCGATCACGCGATCGACGTGAATCCCCATCAGTTGGGCCGCGACGGGATTCTGCTCGACGGCGCGCATCGCCTTGCCGAGCTTGGTGAACTTTACGAACAACGTCAGTCCCACCATGATCGGCACGGTGATGAGCACGACCAGCAAGTCCTTGACGGTGAACTGAATCGCCGAGTCTCCCAACAGATTCTGCGACGAGACGAGCTTCGGAAAATTCACATCGGCCGCTCCGCCCCACAGCAGTCCCACATTCATGAAGATGAACGAGACGCCAATCGCCGACACCAGCGGAGCCAGCTTGGGAGCATTGCGCAGCGGCTTGTAGACGATCCGATCGACCGCCCAATTCAAGCCGCCACAAAAGACCGGCACGATCAGAAAACACATCGCCAACCCAAAGAGTGCCCCGCCGGTGGTGGCCTCAATGCCGACGATCCCGATCGCGCTGAGCAGCGTCAGTGTCAGAAACGCCCCCAGCATGAACAGGTCGCCGTGTGCGAAGTTGATCAGCCCGATGATGCCATACACCATCGTGTAGCCGAGCGCGATCAGCGCGATCAGCGAACCGGTCGTCAGCCCGATCAGGCAATGCTGAAGAAACTGCTCCAACGCGGTGGAACTGGCGGCATCGGCAAGAAGGAGAAACGGCATCGGTTGGTTGTGGTCCGAGTAGTCGTAGAACTTGGCAGATAAGCAATCGAGCTTATCATTCAGCGACAACGCGCTTCGCGGATAGTATTGTGACACCCTGCTCATTGACGACATCAGCCTGCATTACATCGGCTTTGAGCGCAAGCTTATCAGTCCATCTAATGTTCGGTGGCCGCTGCCATCTGATCGCCAGATTACGTTGATCAACCGTCCAAGTATGATAGTTGTCCTTTCCGATCGCCGACCCGTTCGACCAGAGTGTCCATGTGCCAGACACCTTGTTTGTTTTCGGGTCTGTTATCTGCCAATTTGCGACGATCTTTGGTTCGATGGCCTGCTTCTTGTCCGCGACTAGAGCACGTGCGACTTCGTCATTTTTCTGCTTCGTCTGAGAGTCGATCAGGCGGTCATATACTTTTTCCAGCGCATTCTCGGCCTTCTGGACCTTTTTCAGATAGTCAACTGTTTCTGCTCGCATCGCCAACGAAAACGGAATGTGCCCCGAACTCTTTAACATCACTTTTTCTGCGTCGAGGTTGGCGATCAATTGCTGTTTCTCTTCTCCCGTGAGCTTTTGAGTTGATCTCGCACTGCTGATCTTCTTGTCGAATGATCCGAGCAACGTTTCTTGAGCCTCTTTGAGGTCGGCCTCAAAACGCTTCTGGCCTCGATCCAGCTCCTCTTGCAGCTTTTCCGGTATGTCCGCACCGAAGCTCACGGCATTGCTCGCGAGGAGCATGACAAGCAAGGACCACGACGAAAGTGGAAATCGTTTGATGACTAGCATCATGACGGTGACTGTCCTATCTACTACGGATTCAGCAAACACATTTGGGGCATGGTCTGGTGTCAATCTCCTCGTACTGTGTGACGACTACTTGGACTCCAACTGTCCAAGCAATCTCACGAACTCGAACTTCCCGTCTTTGACCGTGTTGCCGCTAAGGACTTTCATCGTCGTGTCGCCGTTGGCATCGACCGACCACTTGCCGAGAGCGCTGTCGAAATCCTTGATGCCGAGCGCGGCTTGAGTGATCGCGGCGCGATCCTTCTTGCCGGCGCGCTTGATCGCCTCCAGCGCCACCTTCGCCGCTTCGTAGCCGTAGATCGCGTAAGCCTCGGGCT
>JAYVOX010000703.1:0-3514 GCA_043757695.1 Schlesneria sp. | reverse complement strand
ATCAGCGTGACCAAGGTGAGTTCCCCAAGTCGCTCGACCAGTTGGTGCCGAAGTATCTCGATGCCGTGCCGCTCGACCCCTGCGATCCGGCGGGCGGTTCGCTGCGCTACCGTCGCAATGAAGCCACGCAGGCGGTCGTGTGGAGTGTTGGTGAAGACGGCGTTGACGGAGTGAACAAACGTGGCGAAGTCGAAGCCGAAGAAGGGCGTCTTCCGGCCGATGTTGGGTTCGTGCTGAGGGGACGTGAGTGACGAGAACACTTGGCGGGATGGCCGGGGTCTTACTCTTCATTCGGCGTTTTGCTCTCGCGATGTCGAAGTGACTGAAACAGCCACATCCCCAACGCACTCAGTGCAAATGAGACGATGACGATTGCGCCAATCAGCATGATCGACCAGACTCTGGCCTGTTCAGGAGAGTCCGCTTGGAGTCGGTCGAGTCCGAATAACGAGTACCGATTCTGGACTGTCACGACACAACCCGCGAGACACGGTGTCGCCAGAACACTCAGCAAGAGCAATCGAAATGTGGAATGCATCGCAACCGCCTCTCCCACCAACATCGGCTTCGTGCTCAAGGTGGCCAAGTGACTTCAGGGCAATTCGAATTCAATCACAAGGCTAACTGCGGGTGGCACTGAGCTTCTCAATTTTGAGGCTTGAGCCAGCGTTGACTTCAAACAGTGTCGGTGCGGCGGTTTCGGATTGTTTGAGCAGATCAGGCCAGACTTTGAAGAACTTCCAAGTTTGCTCGTAGATATTCATCTTGGACCACAGACTGGAGAACGCGAAGAACGTGAGGTTGGCGTTTGTGAGAGCAGCCTTCTCGTTCGAGCGTTTCAGAATGTGATGATCAAAACTCAGGACGGTCCAAGGCGGAGAGTCTGTACCAATGGTGGTGATCCAGTCCACGTCGCTCGTCTTTGGCTCAAAGCGTGGATCGTCGCTGAAATGTCGAATCATCAACCTCGGTTCAAGGCAGGCCAGCATGTGTGCGACACGGAGGGGGCAACAGCGATCCAAGAAGAATCTCATGCTGCAGCCCGTGCTTGAAACTGCTGCTCGAAGTGGACTGCGGCTGCGACTTGGGCAACTGTGGTCCCATGCCAGTCGGCCACACATTCGGCATCGCGGCCATTCGCCTTGTAGGCCGCCGCCAAGAGTGACGTTGGCAAACAAGCCGTATCAACGACCGGTCTGCCAAAATGGAGTTTTGGATTCAATACGACGTGCGGTGCGACGCGCCATTGCAAGGCCATTCCAGTGACATCGTCGTAGTCCAAGGTCTTCAAAAATGGTTTGATGATCTGAGGAAACACCCTTTGTCCCACCAAGACTTCGGTGATTTCTTCGCGTCCGGCGTCGCTCAGGCCGATTGAAAAAACACTCCTGCCGTCCGTTTGCAATTCGACACGGCAGAAGGGGTGTTCGACGTGATAGCGAAGTTTCAACGACTGGTAGACCTTTCGTAGTGTGGACATTGTGACTCCATGTTCACGAAGCTGACCCGCTACAAAAACATCAACCAAGTCATAGAAACTGATCGCGGTGTCTCGTCCCGAGGTTGGGAAGTCGCTTTCGAGAAGGGACGGACTGCCTGTCGATTTACCGCGAAACCATTCGCGCACTCTGGCTGGTCGCAGCTTGGTAAATCGAGCTGCTTCTGCAAAGTTGTAGTTGCCGATGCCCAAGGCGGAGATCATGAATGGAATCTTCTACAACGAGTGGAAAAAATGAGCCGCGCTGCCAAGCCTGCGGCCAGTTCCTTGGAGTGCAAGTTCAACTCGTCGCGACGCTCGGATCGGGTTGATCTTAGCCATAGCGACTCAAATCGGGAGCGTTGTACCCATTCAACACGAAGTCGCAATGTCCTTGATAGGAATGGAATACACGGCTGTTTTCTACGGTCGAAGTGGTTGAATTGCTAGCCGGTCTTCGATCAACAACTCCACCGCCTCTTCGACCCAGCCGCTGTTCCAGACGTGCTTGAGTTTCGGGCCGTCGCGATAGAGGTGCGGGACGTTCCATTCTTCGAGTTGCTTGTGAGCGGTCTCGTGGTGCGAGCGGAAGTTGTCGTAGCCGGTAAGGACGAAGCGCGGAGCATTGCCTTTCAACTCGGGGGACTTCTGAATGGCGGGCAGGACTCGGTGAAGCTCGAAGTGTTCCTGAGTACCGAAGACTTGAGCGGCTCCATAGAGATCGAAGCGGGGCATGTCGAGCGGGGCATCCCACGCGGCGGCTTTGCCGAACAGATCGGGATGTCGGGCGAGCAGGCTCCATGCGCCCCAGCCGGATTTGCTGAAGCCGAACAGCCAGCGAGACTCTTTGGTTGCAGTCGTAGGAGGGACGCCTCGTCCGTCCGAATCCAAGCTCACGCGGACGGACGAGGCGTCCATCCTACGTTTTTGATCGAGCTGATAAGTGCGGTCGATGAACGGGACAACGACCTTCACGAAGTAGCTTTCCTGCCGGATCGTCTTGTCGGTTGGATGGTCCGCGTACCACGGCAGGTGAGCGAACGTCGGGGCGACGCAGATCAAGCCGTGTTTGTTGTGGAGGTCGCACCGTTTCACTTCGGCCAGCCCGTCGCCGTACTTCGATTCGCGACCCGCTTCGACCGGCAGCACGTACAAAACGGGATGCGGCTTCATCGCGTCGAGCTTGTCCGGCAAAAGTACGCGAATCTCGGTCGGCTTCGCTTGGTAATCGGACTCGACGACGTGAGTGATCCAACCCTCGGGCGACTTCTCACCTGAGGAAACACTCACTTCTGATCCTCGCGCGTCCGAAACCGTGTCGTCACAGAAGGCTTTCGACGCGCACGTGGTGAGGACAATGAACGCGAACATCAAACACAGCATCACGCCCAAACAGCCACTGCGCGGCGGAGTGATTCCGTTCCGCGTGGCGAGGGCTTCGACGAACTCCTTCGCTTCCTTCAGGCCACACGAAGTCTGTGCGCGATAGAGCTTGATGGCCTGAATCAGCTCTCCTTCTTCAACGAGCCGACACAGTCGCCGTTCGAGGTCATCATGCTGATGGCCCTTGCCATCAGTTCCTGCGCCGGGCGCGTTGATCTCGGCCCGTTCGATCATTTCCACTGCGGACTTCGCTTCAGCCAGTCCCAAACCGGTCGCTTCGCGCAGCACCTTGATCGCCTCGATCTTCTGGCCGTCGGCGACAAGGTGTTTCACTCGCTGAGCCAACGCGGGATTGGAGTGAATTGGCAGGATCATTGAACTGCCGCAGTACTCACACGCACGAGCAGTCTCAGAAGTTGATCGGCCACAGGCGAGGCAAGGTTTCATGACGAGGCACTCAAAGAAAGAATCAGGAGACAGAGTTGAGTACGACAGCGCACGTTGTCGTTCCCTCTCGCGCCCGTCTTCGGGGGGAGAGAGATAGGGCGAGGGGATTATACTTCGCGCGGCTTGATTTGAGGCCCAGGCGAGCCGCACGCCGTCAGGCTGCGGGTTCTTAATCGCCGCAGGAAACCCGTGGCCTTACGGCACACG
>JAYVOX010000702.1:0-3520 GCA_043757695.1 Schlesneria sp. | reverse complement strand
TTTCAAACACGCTGCCATTGGCCACGTTGAGGTGCTGTAACGCGGCGAATGGTTGGAATCGAACGAACGGAGTATCGACGTTCATCCCCACTTCGGAGTAGGTTCCGAACTGGTTGCCACTCGACTTGCCCGCCGCCAATTGTTCGAGCGGGCCGATGGTGATGAGCCGAGTGACATCGTTGTGAATGCGACCGTAGTTCAGGACGCTCAAGCCATAGAACGATTCAAAGTTCTTCAACAGGTACAGGCCGACTTGGTGTGAAGTGACCGTGCCGTTGTCTCGTCGATCCGTGTGGAACGACGAGTAGCCGTGTCCGCCCGTAAGGCCGATCACGCCGGTTTCATCACCGGCCAGATCGGCTCCGTAAGCGAAGCCGCTTAACCGATAGTCCGCTCCCGCCACGTTGCCATTCCCGCTCCAACTGCCACTGCCACCAAAGCCCTGCGTCCAACCGGCGGCACTGAGCACGGGGGACTGGCTGCGTAGCACTTGATCGCCACCATCGGGCTCACCCAGCGGAGCCACTTGCCCCAGCAACATGTTGTCGCCGCCCGACAAGAACAAGCCATTGTTAATCAATCTGTTGCTGATGGTCCGCAGTGAACGGTCTCCCATTTTGAGTCCAATCGACGAGATCGTTCCGTAGGTCTCACCGCTCAGCGAATCCAGAGCGCGGCGCTGCTGACTGGGCGGAAGCAGGTTGACGGCATCAATCACTTGCTGAACTTTCGGAGTTGTGTTGCCTGACAGCGCATCCAGTGCAGTCGCGACTTCGATCTGGTTTCGCGTGTGTGCCGCTGGCAGCAGCGCTGCACGCGGCATCCCACCGAAGGCAGAGTAAATCAGAGGATTGAGTTCGCCGTCCCAAAGGAGCGGATCGCCACCTGTACCGGCGAAGTTGCGAAAAAACGGCTGATCGAAGTGATGCACCAGTGGCTGACCATCGGGACCAACCGCATTCGGATCGCCGAAACCCGACCAAGCCGACCAGTCGATGGAGCCGGGAGGAACGCTATCCAGAGTTGTCACATCGACCACAGCGGGGTCCACCGGAACATCGACGGTCGTGGTGTCTTGAGCCATCGCGGTCGAGACTCCGGCCATCGCCAGAGCCAGCCACGCACATCCGAGAAACGCGCGGCGGCGAAGGCAGTGAGAATGGCACCAGACCAACAAAGAAGTCCGCCTCAACGGTGAACACAGGCTGAGATTGCCGAACAGAGAGCGAAGTTGCATGTTGAATCTGCCCTAGAAATGGGACCAATCGTTCGCGCGGCCCGACACAACGCGAAAGAGTTCCTTGAGTTAATCGACCATTTTTGTCGGACAAATTAGAAAAAAACTCGCGGTTGCCGGAATAATCCGCAAACTCGCAATCGCTTGCCCGATCAACCAAGTCGAGCTTTATCGACGGAGCCGCATTGAGGGAAGTCCAGCCTGACCTCGTGATTGCGCAGGAGTTCGCCGAGTTGCTGCCACGATCACGAAGTGGCGAGCCAGATACAGAAAGCCGCGCCAGGACTTGCAAACAGAGATCACTGCACGTTGCCGAGATCAGCGGTTACTCGGGAACGACAATCGTGCGACCTTCGTTGTGACGCAACTTGATTGGGCCGCTTCCCGCCGCTTTGACCGCCGCATGAAACTCGGCGGGCGATTGCACCGCGACTTTGTTGACGTGCGAGATGAAGTCACCCGGTTGCAGTCGTGCGGCGACGGCCGGTGAGTCGGCGATGACCTTCGTGATGACGACGGCGCGACGATAAGGGGCACCCGGTTCGAGAGAGAACTTCTGACGCCCTGTCGGATGATCGACGGTGAGTCCGCGCCACGGAGCGAAGCGCGGAGCGGTCTCGATGATTCCTTCGTCGTCCAGCACGGGCCACTTACCGAGCTTTACATTCAACGTGAGCAGGCCCTCACGACCGCGTCGCCAGACGACGACTTCAATTTCCGTTTCGGGGGCGTGAAGGCCGACGAGACGCATCAAGTCGGACTCGCACAATACGGGTTCTCCCGCAATCTTCAGAAAGATGTCCTCGGTTTCGATCCCAGCGCGGTCGCCCGGTGAGTCGGGGATGATGATGAGAGCCTTCGCTGCGGAACCCTGATCCGCCTCGATACCAAGGCTACGAAACTCACTCGGTGTCACGTCACTCGGCTCGATCCCGAGAACGCCGTACTCGACTTCTTGCCCCACGACCAATGACTTCACGATGCGTCGCGTCAGATCGTCCAGTGGGATCGCGAACCCAGCCGACTTCTCGTAGCCCTCGACCGCCGCCAGTGACGTGGAGATCCCGACCAATTCGCCCTTCAGATTCAGGACAGGTCCGCCACTGGTTCCCAAGTTCATTCGCCCGTCAATCTGAATCAGGCTGCCCAGTCGATAGAGCGACCGTCTGGCGTGCAGGTCATTCGTCCAAGGGAGCGGCCTTCGCGCGAGGTTGCTCACCATCCCCCAACTGACGCTCGCCGAACCATCCCGCGCGATGGCATGCGGATTCCCCAGCATCACCACGAACTGCCCCTTGCGCAGGGACGTGGACGCTGACCAATCCACAGGCTTGAGACGACTCGATTCGATACCGGACTCTGCCAGAAACAGTCTCAACACGGCGAGATCACAGCGCGGGTCGGCGGCGATGATCGCGGCCTCACAACTGCGGCGATCCGCAAACCGAATGAGCAGCGAAGTACCGTCCTCGGTGGAGTTGGCAGGCGACACGGGACCGCCGCGCACGACGTGATAGTTCGTCAGCACCAACCGTTCCTCGCTGCCCATGGGCGAGATCACGATCCCGGTTCCAAACTCATTCGGCTGGAAGTCGGGGTCTTCGGCATCCGTGGGAGCTTGTTGCTCGCGCTGTCGCCGCCGTCGGCGTTCAAGCGGATTCAGTGCGTCGAACGGGTTCAGTTGCGGTCGTTGCGGTTCGACTGGCTCGGGCTTGATGCGCGCGATGCTCACCACCGAGGACTCGACTCGCTGTACGAGTTTGACGACCGTCTCTTCCAAGGCGAACGCAGGGTCTTGGGCGCGGGCCGGGCTGTCGAACTGACTCACTCCAATCAGTAGTGCCACGAAACCAGAACGACTAATCGTTGCGAGCATCTTTGGAACGCAGCCTCCCTCAAGAAACTCGGGATCGAACACTCCGTCGCTCGCGCTGGAGAGATGACATCGCGACTGGATTATGGACGCAAATATCCTTTCTCCAAGTCGCTCATGAGGACGACAGCTCTGGTCGTCAGCAGGCTTCAGTCGCCACCGCCGCCCGGCATGACTTGTCCGCCTGCCATGTACGCTTCCATCACCTTCTCTTTGAGTTCAAGTGTGACTTCCGGATGCTCACGCAAATAGTTGCGGGCCTTATCGCGACCTTGCCCAAGCTTCGTTTCGCCATAGACGTACCACGAGCCGCTGCGAGCCACGACGCCGAACGACGCCGCCAAGTCGATCAGATCCGCTTCATAACTGATGCCGCATTCGCCCAGCATGTCGAACTCGGTCTGACGGAA
>JAYVOX010000701.1:0-3521 GCA_043757695.1 Schlesneria sp. | reverse complement strand
TTGCAAGACAATCGCGTCGTCGTGTGAGTCGGCATTGATTGGGGCGGGCTTCGTGGGCGAGCGAGTCCATCGGCTGCTTGCTCACGTACCCGAGGACCCAACGTTCTCGATCTTTCTCGGCGTGGTCGCGGCCTACGTCCTACTGCGGTCTCATCTGACCGACGGCTGGAAATGTTTTGGAGACGGATTCACAAACGGGTTCCTCGCCATCGGTTCGACGGCGGCGGTCGTTGGGTTTGGAGCGGCCGTGAAAGACCTGCCCGCGTTTCAGCGAGTCGTCACTTGGGTGACGCACATCCCCGGCGATCCGTTGCTCGGCGCGGCGCTGGCCGTGGCGGTGATCGCGGCTATTGCGGGATCGGCCTCCGGCGGGCAGGGGGTCGCGCTGCCGATCCTCAAGCCGATCTACATCGATGAACTCGGAGTCGCTCCGCGCGCGTTGCACCGCGTGGTGGCCATCGCCTCGGGGACGCTCGACTCCCTCCCCGCGAACGGCTTCGTCGTGATGCTGATCCGCGTGATCTGCGGCGAGACTCACGCCCGCGCCTACGGCCCGATCTTTGTCACGACGGTCCTCATCCCGCTGGGAGGAACGCTGCTGGCCATCGGCCTGTTCAAACTCGTGCCGAGTTGGGCCGAGATGTAAGCGGGGGAGTGATGGCAGAAAAATGAGGGGTAGAAAAATGAGAAGCAGAGCAGGGGCGGTCAGGAGAATTTCCGCGACAACCCGGCTTCCCTACGACCTGCCTTCCATTTTTCTACCCTCAATCTTTCTGCCATTACCTCTTCATCGACTCCCATGCTTTGCCCTGCCACCGTGATCGGTGTATGAGTGAACCCGCTTCCAATTCCTTGGCCCCGTCCCGGTCTCCGAGACCCGTCCCTTGGTGGAGCTGACGCGATGAAGTCCTCGCTCGCAGTGGTCGGTACGTTGCTGTTGCTCGGTCTGGCGGTCGTGGCCAATTCGGCGATGCAGTTTTATGGGGCCGGTCACGAGGGGCTTCAGTTCAATTCTGCGATTTCCGTGGAGGCTCACGTCCTCACGTCGTCGAACTGGAATGACCGCGCTGAGAATGGCAAGGAGGCTGATGCAATCTATGGCGACTTCGTATTGAAGGGCTCCGAGGTGACGATGGTCATCGCGCAGCCACTAGCGACTCGCCATGCCAACATGACGGTTCGCGATGTGGCAGGGTCCGTGATTGATCTGACTGCGGAGAATACAACAGGTGGTGACCAGTTGGCCGCGTTCTATCCCGGAAAGAAAAAGTTCGCGTACCGATCAGCATCATTCCGAGACGGGAATGGGAATGATGTGATCCCAACAGCCAAGGGCGTCGCAGGCAAGACAGCATCCGTCGTTGTGAAATCGGAAGCCACCGAACAACTCCCCGAAGTCGTCGTCGTCTACTCGTTGGGAGCGAAAGAAGCTCCCGAACAGCAAGTGACGCGAGAATGAGTACGGATGTTCCAATGACAGTCCGTGGGAATCCATCGCAGTGGTTTTGTTATGCCATTGGATGGATTATCCGAGCATTGTTGGGTGTGTTGTTCGTTGCTCTGGCGTGTTTTTTAGAGGACCGATACGCGCTGTTTTCGGGTACGGCCGTCCGAATCAAAGTGACGAAGCTGGCGGAGGAAACAAACGCCGATGGCAAAACGTTCTTGTTCTGCGAGTTCGACAAGTTTATTTTCAGGCGGATGGTGACAGAGCGGCTGCGAGTGAGCAACGACTCGCAACCTATTCACACAAACAGTGCGATGACTCCGGTATGGTCGTCTCAATCCGTGAGCGGTGCGTTCAAGCATGCGTTGCAGCCACAGGGTTTCGCGTTGCAGTTCGAGATCCCGATCAAACGACGGTTGTCGTCTCGTCCCATTCTCAAGCAAGGAGATGTGATTTGGCTGAAGCGAAGAGATCGCGTCGTGATTGCCAAGTACGAACCGTCCCCGTCTTGTGATCCGACGGACAAGGCAGTCAGCGAAGTCGAGCTCAGTTATGAAATCGAGTGATTTTGGAGCGAAGTTTCTTGCTCTTCGTAGAATGCGGTTGAAGTTGCTGCCGGAAAAGCGTTTCTGGGGTGAGACACGATCGGGACGGTTTTGGCCTACGCTTGGAGGTTGTTGTGATTCGCCGGCTGTTCACATCGCCGACTCAAATGGCACTCGTTCGCCTGCTCGTGGCGAGTTTGTTCGGTTTGGTTCCTTTCTGTGCGCTGGCTCAGTCGGCCAAGCCGGTTCCGCTGTCGCAGCTGGGCGTGGATGTTGTGAGCCTGAAGTCGGGGAAGTCGGTTCGCGGCGCGATCTTGAAGAGCGACGCGAATGGTTCGGTGACGATGGCCGTGCCGCGCGAGTGGCTTCAGAAGGCCAACCCCGAGTTGCTGACCCAGCTCTCGGCTGAACAGGTCGCCGCGCAGCGAATGGCTTGGGAACAACTGCGCGATCGGCTGACGAAGCTGCTCGCCACGCCGTCTGAGTCGCAGCGATCGGTCTTCTTCCTGAAGCAGGAGCTCGAACGGGTCGAGACGCTGCTGGCCCGGGCCGAGCCGCCGGAACCGCCTCAATTTGTCTGGTTCGAGGCGAAGCGGGAAGCGATCGCGAAGGTCACGCCGTCTGCGCCGGATCGTCAGCGAGTTGCGATCTGGGCGTGGAGCGAACGGTTGAAAGATGTTGAGACGCGCGATGTCGCCGACCTGACGCGGGAACTCAAACAGCAGGGGGTCGATCCGACGACACCCGCACCCGACCTGTCGGATCAACTCGCCGCGCGGCCTCAGGACGAACACGAATGGGCGGCGCGGATGGCGGTTGTCGAGTACGCCTTCGGGACGCCACTCGACTTTCAGGGGACGGGTGATTTGCTCGTGAAGTCCAACGGTTCGCGAGACCTCAAGGAGATGGCTCCCGTGATCGCCAAGGTCTTGCGCGGGCAGGTCGATTCGTTTTTGAAAGACCTCACCGGTGATGGTCGTCCCGCCAAGAGCAAGGCCGCGTCGAACAACGACTGGCTCAAGTCGGCGATGCGCGAGGCTGAGGCTGCGAACGCGACGGCCTTCCGCGCGACGCGAGTCGATCTGAACGTCGAGGGCCGACAGACGGCCGTGCAATCGGTGTTCGTGGCCCGCATCAATGCGGGTCCGCAGGCGCAGAGCCACTGGGAGACAGTCTGGTCTCACCGCGAGACGGCCGATGCGACGAAGCCCCGCACCGAGACGGAGGCTCGCATCGCCAATGACCCGCAGGTGAAGCAGGCTCTCGACGCAGTCAAGAAGCTGGGACTGGGGGCTGAGGATCAGGTCCAACAGGCGATCCGCTTCGGAGCCGCCACGATGGCTGCCCAACAGACAGCCGACTCGCGCTTCTTCGAGTTCCGCGACCGCCACCTCAAGCACCTCGACGGTCCGCCACTCTGGTGGACAAAGTAGCCGTCATCGCTCCGCGTGACGAGCCTTGTCAGGGAGGATGCTCCTCCTAGTCAACCACGGCTTTGTCTCACCGCAGAAAGCATCATGGCAGAAAAA
>JAYVOX010000700.1:0-3523 GCA_043757695.1 Schlesneria sp. | reverse complement strand
GCTCGAAGCCCATCTTTTCGACGGCTTTGAGAACTTCAGGAGACAGGCCCAGATCGGAGAAGAGTTTTTGTGTCATGCCGCAACTTTACCGGCATTGCTCGCGCCGTCCCAGCACACAACTCAGATTCGTCTCACGAATCTCCGACGGCAGACTCGAATCGTTCGCGTTGTATCGGTCAGGCGGCATTGGAAACCTCGACGCAGAACCGATTCAACCGAAGCGAAGAGGTTGAACCTCGAAACTCACGAATCCGCACGAATCAAAACTACGGGCGGGGAACTCACCCAATGGGCGCGGAGATTTCGAGCAGATCGACGGCCGGTTGGCGGTTGCAAAAGATCGTCGCCATGCGGCCATAGGTCACGCCGCCAACCGGCATGCCAAAGTGAGTCGCCAGTCGCGGCCCGGCCGTGATTTCCAAGATGGCCCCCAGATCGATGTGCCGAAGCACGTTGTGATTGATGAGTACCCGGCCGAGCGGTGTCTGACCGGCGATGATCTCGTCCCGCACCGCGTCCGTCACGTAGCGGAAGTTGAAACGAACGATCCCATACTGCACGACGCTTCTTCTGGTCCCCGCGCCCCCTGCCTTGAGGGGGAGAGGGTGAGGGTGAGGGGGGCTTTCCGGAAGAGCCTCGTCTGTGAGCGACCTCGCGGGCAATCCCTTCAGCAGCAGAATCTCGCGCGCATACAGATCGCCCTCCTGCCTGTGATTGAGCACGCGCACATCGACCGAACAGCCGTGATGCGTCTCCATCGCGACGGTCATGTGGTGATCGTGGACCAGCAGTGTCTTGTACGGCTCGGGGGTGAGCGACGACGGAATGTGCTCGGCCTTCAGAAACAGCGGCTCGTCTGCGGGAAACAGGTTCGTCAGCGCGAGGAGTTCATCGTGGGGGTTCATCGTG
Source organism: Schlesneria sp. (assembly GCA_043757695.1). Taxonomy (GTDB): domain Bacteria; phylum Planctomycetota; class Planctomycetia; order Planctomycetales; family Planctomycetaceae; genus Schlesneria. Next base: position 2,614 of record JAYVOX010000700.1, on the reverse strand, counting down.
AGTCCGGCCATCCGTGATGAAAGAGTTCGTCGTCATTCCGCCTTCGCGTACCACTCGCCAATCGACAGCTTGAAGCCGGGCAGGACATCGCCGCCGTCGAGCGTGTCCTTCTCCCCCAGTGTGATGCACTCGTCAAAGAACGTGTAGACCTTGACCGTCTTCTTGCGCGGGTCGGCCACCCACAGCAAGCGGACCCCGGCATCAAAGTACTCGCGCCGCTTGCGGTCGATTTCCTTCCGCGTGTTGCTCTTGCTGAGAATCTCCACGGCGAGGTCCGGTGCCCACGAGGCCACCGGCTTTTTGCGCGCCTCGCCCTCAGGGATTCGGCCATACGAGGCGAACGCGACATCCGGCAACCGAATCAGTTTATTTTCCAACTCGTGGGGCGCGTCCGAACCGTAGATGCGACCAATGTCGTGCTGCTCCAGATAGCGACACAGGTAGGAACCCAACCACATGGCCAAACTTGACTCGATCTGTCCCATCGGCTTCTCCACCAGCGTGCCATCGACGAGTTCGCACTGAATGTTGAATTTGTCCAGCAGCCGCAGCAGATCGCGCTTGGTCGCGGTCCCCGGTGTCGGCTTGAGGCGGACTCGCTCGGGAGGAATGTCGCCGAGTTGCTTCAACAACTCGCCCATCGTCTCGGGTGAGGGCGGAATGGAACGAACGGTGCGTGGTGAGACGGGCCGCTTCGCTGCGACCGCCGGTCGGCGGCGTTTGGATTTCGTGAGAGTCGCCGATGTCATGCCACGGTCTCCGATTGACGGGAGGATGGGCACTCTTGCCCGTCCCTCTTCGTTCAGCGCCAAAGCCGGACGGGCAAGAGTGCCCATCCTACAAGCGGGGCTTCAAGTGTATCGCACTTCGCGGTGCTGCTCCTCGAAGTATTCCGGCAGCAGTGTGTCGGCCTGGAGCAAGCCCTTGCGAGTCAGGGTGACTTCGTCGCCGTGGACGGTCAGGTAGCCCTTGGACTGTTGAGCCGAGAGCGGTGCGGCGAACTCGTCGAGGATGTTCACGCCGAACTTGCGCCGGAACGGCTCGGCCGAGACGTGACCTTCCTTCATTTGCAGGATCAGTTCGCGAATCAGCCGTTGATGGTCGGTGGGCCGGAGAGCGCGGTTGATCGGCAGCGAACCGCCCTCGACCGTCGTGAGGTATTCCTCAAGCTGGTCGAGGTTCTGATAGTGGACTCCCTGAAAGTGGCCGAATGACGAGACACCCGCCGCGATCAGGTCGCACCCGCGCCAGACATTGTCCCGGTACACGAAGTGGTCGGTGTCGGGATTCTTCACCAGTTCGTTGCCGCTCGAAACCTGATAGCCATCCTCCGCGAGCGTGTTCATTGCCTCATCGACCCACCGCCGCTTGGTGGCCCAGTCCGCGACCGGCGATGCGATGTGCAGCTCCCGCATGTCCTTCGAGATCAGCGTGTTGAACGGCAGCTCCATCTGATAGATCGTGATGTTGTCCGGCTTCAATTGGCGAGCCTGTTCGATGCAGTTCGTCCAGTTTTCGTCGGTCTCGCCCACCATGCCGGCAATCAGGTCGATGTTGACCTGCGGGAAACCGGCCTGCTGAATCCAGTCGTAGGCTTTGAAGATCTCGGGCGTCAGATGAGCGCGCCCGTTCTCTTCGAGGATCGCGTCGTTGAAGTTCTCGACGCCGAGCGAGATCCGCGTCACGCCGATGTCTTTCAGCGTCTGCACCTTCTCTTGGCTGAGCGTTCCCGGCTCGCACTCGAACGTGACTTCATCGGCATGGTCCCACGAGACCGATCGCGACAACTCGTCCCTCAAAAACCGAAGCTGCTTGGAACTGAGGTACGACGGCGTGCCCCCTCCGAAATAGACGAACTTCAATTCGCGCCCCTGCACGCCCCGCTCGCGGCTGACGATCTCGACCTCTTTGGCGAGAGCCTCGGCATACCGCGCGATGGCGTTTGCGTTTTGATTGGTGTAGACGCGGAAGTAACAGAACTTGCACCGCTTCCGACAGAAGGGAATGTGCAGGTAGAGGCCCATCGGGACGGAGCGATCCGGCTCGGCGGCTAGCGCCGTTCGAATCTCGGGAACCCTGTCGCGGTTCCACAGCGAAAACGGCGGATAGTTCGAGATAAAGTAGCTGCCGACTTCCGTTGCTGCGGCGGTTTCGAGGGTCATTGAATCAGTTCCAAGTCAGATGAGCTTCAGATGCAGGTGAACCACGAAACACGCGAAAGGGACGAAAATGAAGAGGAAAGGCAGAACCACGAATCTCACGAATACGCACGAATCAAGACGAAGAAAGGCTGAGGCGGGAGTTTGAAGTGTTTTGAGCGTCGTCACCAGTGCCATTCGTTTTGATCGAATGAATTGAGTGTGGCTCCACAGTCGATGAGCCGATCATCATTGAGTTCGGCTATCTTCTGAAACGCTTCGTCCCATCCTTCTCGAACGCGCGAGTTGTGATTCTGTATACGCTGTCCAATTGACCCAATTGGAACTACCTCTTCCAAATTGTCGATTGGGTTATTTTGGCTCTCCGCCATTCGTGTTGGAACGCATTCATCAGCCGCAGGGCGCTAGCCCACGGTTAGGCGAAATCAAACCGGGGCTAGCGCCCTGCGGCTAAT
>JAYVOX010000699.1:0-3527 GCA_043757695.1 Schlesneria sp. | reverse complement strand
CAGTAGCCACCTTCGCCAGAAGGTGGTTGTTCGCTCCCCTCCACGCTCTGGCGAGCGTGGCTACAACACTGCAAACCAACTCTCCAAGTGCTCTAACAGTCAAAACTTCGTGCGCCGCGAAGATTTTCGTGCCCCAATCAACGTCAAGAAAGACCCCTCACCCTAACCCTCTCCCCGCAAAGCCGGGGCGAGGGGACCAGAGTCGGCCTCGTCCTGGCTCTGATTCGTGGAGATTCGTCTGATTCGTGGTTCCACTTCTTCTCTTGGGTTGCGGGTCTCCCGCGTTGGGGGATTCGTGGTTCCAACTCTTCCATGGCGTTGTTGTTTATGGGAAGGATCACGTCACTCGATTCGCGCGAGAGTACTCGCATAGAACAGCCGTTTCGTCAGTTCCGCCGCTCCCACGTAGAGGGCGAGGATGACCAACAAGACTGCGGTGAACAGCAGCGATTGAGGAGCGAATCCCAGCGTCGATGCAATCGGAGTGAACGGGAGCAACAACGTCACGACGACCACCATCAGGGACGTGTAGAGCAAGGGACGGCTCGGGCGGCTGCTCAGACATGATCGACGGGTGCGGATCACGAGGACGATCAATGTGGCCGAACAAACCGATTCCACGAACCAACCGGTGCGGAACGCAAGCTTGTCCGCTTGAAACCACCAGAGCAGCACGCCGAATGTCAGGTAGTCGAACACCGAACTGAGGATTCCGAAGACGAGCATGAAGTTGCGAATAAAGCGAATGTTCCACCGTCTGGGGACGGCGGTGTCTTCCGCGTCAACGCCATCGCTGGCAATCGTCATGGCAGAGAAGTCAGTCAGCAAATTGGCGAGTAAGATTTGTTGAGGCAACAGCGGCAGGAACGGCAGGAATAGCGACGCCCCCGCCATGCTGAACATGTTTCCGAAGTTGGCACTCGTTGCCATGAAGACGTATTTCACGGTGTTGGAGAACGTTTGCCGACCGGCCTGAATTCCATCGACCAGGACCGAAAGATCGTGCCGCAACAACACGATGTCGGCCGCATCTTTGGCGACATCCACCGCACCATCGACCGAGATACCGACATCGGCAGCGTGTAACGCCGTGGCATCGTTGATCCCGTCGCCGAGATACCCGACGACATGCCCCGCCTTGCGCAGCGCGAGAATGATCCGCTCTTTCTGGTTTGGCTCGATCTCGGCAAACACGTCAATCGAGCTGACTTGCTGAGCCAGCGCCATGTCGCTCATCTGACGCAGATCGGTTCCGGTGACGAGCGACTCGACCGATAGCCCGACATCCCGCGCGACCGCCGTCGCCACCCAACGATTGTCTCCCGTGACGAGTTTCAGCGCGACACCCAACTCGCGAAACTTCTGAATAGTCTGGGCACAATCCGGCTTCGGTGGATCACGCAGCACGAGAAAGCCCGCGAACGTCATCCCGACTTCGTGTTCCCGTGTCGCCACGCGGTCTGGTCCCAGATCGCGATAGGCGACTCCCAATGTCCGACATCCCGACTTGCTGAACTCCTGAAATCGCTGCTCGATCTCGTCGCGAGCCGACTTGATCGGAGTGTGCGTTCCGTCCGCGTGTTCAATCTCCGTGCAAACTTCCAACACGTTCGACAACGCCCCCTTCGTGATGAGCAAATGCCGTCCCTGCTGCTCGATAAGAATGCTCAGTCGTTTGCGGAGGAAGTCGTAGGGAACTTCATCCAGCTTGATCGACGGGGCAATCTTCGCCGGCGGGATTGCTCGAATCGCATCGTCGATGGGGTTGGTGAAACCGGTCTCATGCACAGCGTTGAGGTACGCGAGTCGCGCGACCAACTCAGAGGATTCGCCGTGCGGATCGACTGTGGACTGCACGTGAATGACCCCTTCGGTCAGCGTGCCGGTCTTGTCCGAGCAGAGGACATTCATGCTGCCGAAGTTCTCGATGGAGGCGAGTCGCCTGACGATGACATGTCGCTCGGCCATCAGCTTCGCTCCGTGAGTCAGGTTCACCATGATGATGACCGGGAGCAACTGCGGGGTCAGGCCGACTGCGAGTGCCAGCGCGAAGAGCAGCGACTCCAGCACCGGCTTATGCAGGTAAACGTTGATGGCGAAGATACTGACGACCAACAGCAGCGTGATCTCCATCAGAAAGTAACCGAACCGCCGCACGCCCCGTTCAAAGTCGGTCTCGGGCGCACGCAGCCGCAGATGTTCTGAGATTCGTCCAAACTCGGTCTGATCCCCGATGGCCGCCACAACCGCCTGCCCGGTTCCCGAGACAGCGTGTGTCCCGAGATAGAGCACGTTTGAACGATCGGCCAACGACGCATTGGCCGCCGTCACGCCGGGCCGCTTCTCGACGGGAAACGTCTCACCCGTCAACGTCGCTTCGTCGAGATGCAAGTCCTTCGCCTCGAGCAATCGGCAATCGCCAGGGACACTGCTTCCGGCAGACAACTCGATGATGTCCCCCGCCACAACGTCGTCCGATGAGATTGTTTGATCGCGGCCGTCACGCAGAACATTCGTCTGCGTTTTCACCAGCGCGAGCAACCTCTGAATCGCATGAGCGGCGGTTCGCTCCTGCCAGAAGCCGAGCAGCACGCTGGCGAAGACGATGAACAGAATCATCGCCGCATCGGTCTTGTCGTGCAGAAACAATGACAACACGGAGGCCGCGACCAAGATCAGCGTGGTCGGACTGCGGAACTGCGACAGCAGCAGGAACCAGTCGCTGTCAGTCGTCGGGCGAGCCAACCCCGCACGGCGTTCCCGCCTTCGAGTCTTCGCGTCGCTGTCCGTCAACCCGTTGCGACTGGACCGCAAACGACCGAGTAACTCGTCAACAGACTCGTTCCACCAAGCATTGTCATTCATGAAATCATCCGTAAGAGCATCGTTCTCATTCAGCTTGGTCTGATTCGTGGAGATTCGCTTTATTCGTGGTTCAAACTCTTGTTTGTGAGGGCGGGAATTAGGCGTCCGGCAGGTACTCGGCGGCGGTTTGAAGTTGCCAAGTTTCGCTGCTGGCGAGGATCAGAATATGCGAGTGGAACTTGGCGACATGCGGACGGTGGCTGACGCTGATGAGCGTCGCCGAAGTGGCTCGCAACAGGGCATACAGCTGAGCTTCATTCGTTTCGTCCAACGCGCTGGTCGCTTCGTCGAGGATCACATACGGGCGATCGGCAAGTAAGACACGGGCAAACGCCAGCCGCTGTTGCTCACCCAATGACAGGACTTTGCCCCAGTCCGCTGCGACATCCAAGCCACCACAGCGTTCGATCAGATTGGGAAGATTGACCGTCTCCAAGACCTGTTGGAACTGTTCATCGGTCACGTCTCGCGGGTTGCCGGGATACAGCAACTGAGCTCGCAGATCGCCGATGATCATGTAGGGTCGCTGGGGCAGGAACAGCATGTTGTCCAACGACGGACGATTGACGGTGCCGCTCCCCGCATCCCACAAACCGGCAACGGCCCGCAGCAGCGAACTCTTGCCGCCCCCGCTCGCGCCGACGATTAACAGGCCGTCGCCT
>JAYVOX010000698.1:0-3532 GCA_043757695.1 Schlesneria sp. | reverse complement strand
TCCGCTTACCAGGCATCGTGGCGTGCAGCACCGATCAAGCGACGGTTCAGAAACTGGTCACACTCGCCAAAGACTGGCACCCGCTCCGCTACCACGACGGCGACGAACTGTGACTTTTCGCTGTAGTCGTTGTAGTTGTAGGGTGGGCACCGCCCACCAACGATTGCCGGATGGATGAATTGGTGGGCAATGACCACCGGACGAAGCTCAATGTCTCACTCTCAGGCCGCGCATGGAAAACACCGCCTATCACGAAGCCGGACACGCCTTCATGGCGACGCAACTGGGCGGCAAGGTGAAGTCCGTCACGATTGATCCGGACAACGACGACAGCCCCGAGCGATTCGGCGACACACAGGTCGTCTGGCGACAAGACCGACTCAGCGACCGCGAGTATCGCGAGCGAGCCATTCGAGTCTCCCTGGCCGGTCCCGTCGCCGAGATGCTTTACACCGGAGACCCCTACCATCCGGGCCTCGTCGCCGAATGGGCGCACGACTGGCAGTCGGCTTGGGAACTCGCCGAGCCGCTCATCCCCGACCACCGCCGCCGACTCGACTACCTCGAACAAACCACCGGCCAGCTTTATCAACTGCTGAACGCCGAACCCAACTGGTCCGCCATCGCCTCCCTCGCCGATCACCTGCTCGCCCATGAAACACTCGAAGCGGAAGAGGTCATCGACATCGTGAACGAATGGCTGGGGTGAAGCCTCTGCGACGCAGCCACCCTGTCGTGATACTGCTAGCGTTCCAACGCTACGGCAGTGGTAAGCAGGCACTGTTCCGCATAATCTTTCCGTGCAATGGACAACGGTTTTGACTGCGACAGCGCTGATCGCGATTGATCGACACTGAGCGGGCGTCGGTAGACGTCAACAACAATGGAACCTGAGAGAGCGCCTCGCGAATGTTTCGCCAACTCGATCTCATCAACTTCAAGAACTTCCGCGAGGTGTCACTCAAACTCGGTGGGTTGACCGTACTGGTTGGCACCAATGCCGCAGGGAAGAGCAACCTGCGAGATGCCTTTCGGTTCGTTCACGGCATGTCGCGCGGATATTCGCTGGCAGAGATCATCGGCGAGAAGTGGGTCGAAGGGGGCAGCCTGCAATGGAAGGGAATACGCGGCGGAACGCGGGAAACGGTTTTTCGTGGAAAGAGTCACTTCGTTGTGAGTACAGGGCTCGCTGATTGCCCAGCTACCTACTGGCATTCAATCGCGGTGGATGTTGGAACAGGGAAGAAGTCCCCGGTTGTTTCGGGAGAATTGCTGCACTTGAACGGGGTGATGCGATTCGACTCGAACCCGAACGACGATCCGGTAGAACAAAAGGGACGCGAATTCCGATTCGTCCGTCTGCCTCGTGGAGGAGACAACAGGAAGTCTGGAAAGAAGCTCCAATTTCCCGCGTCGCACCCCATCTTGACGCAAATCATGGAGTCCTCTGAGGCAACGGTGGCCGTACGCAAGGCCGCCCTGGGTTTCCAAACCGAACTTCAATCCATGCGGTTCCTCGATCTGGCTCCCGATGCGATGCGGCTCCCCTCGCTGCCGGGGCAGGACATTCTTGGCGATCGCGGTGAAAACCTCTCCTCTGTTCTGTTGGCGATCTGTGCGGACAAGGCGAAGAAGGCGGCGATCCTTGAATGGGTGCGGCAGCTCACTCCGCTGGATGTCCATGATCTGGACTTCGTCTCCGATCAAACGGGACGGATTCTCGTCACGCTCGTCGAGACGGGTGGGCAACGAACTTCCGCGTATAGTGCGTCGGATGGAACCCTGCGGTTTCTCGCCATGATCGCGGCTCTGTTTGGTCCGAAGCCCGCCAAGTTTTATTTTTTTGAAGAGATCGACAACGGCATTCATCCGACTCGGTTGCATCTGCTCCTGCAACTGATCGAACAGCGAGTCAAAGACGCCGGGATTCAGGTGGTGGCGACGACACATTCGCCCCAACTGCTTGGGTTCTTGAGTAAGGAGTCGCGCGAGTTCGCTTCGGTCGTCTATCGCCTCGAAGGTGAAAAGGAGGGGCGCATCTGTCGCATCCTCGACATCCCCGAAGCGAAAAAAGTTCTGGAGAGCCAAAGCCTCGGACGGCTCCATGAAAGCGGCTGGCTGGAGAACGCCGTGGCCTTCATGCAGCCTGAGGAGGCGGCGAAATGAACGTCCTCATCATCCCGGAAGACTTCCGCAAAGATCAGCATGTCCTCAGACCAATCCTCGCCAAGATGTTTGCGGCGATCGGAAAACCCAAGGCCAAAATTCAAGTCTGTCAGGATCCATTGCTGGGGGGAGTGTCGGAAGCTTTGAAGTGGGAGCGGATCGAAGAAGTCATCGGAATGTACCCGATGGTCAATGTCTTTCTGCTCGTTGTTGATCGAGATGCCAAAGCAGGACGCCGCGTCGCTCTGGATCGGATTACGGCCAAGGCAGAGAGCCTGATCGGCGACAGCCGCGCGTTCGTCGCGGAAAATGCGTGGCAGGAAATTGAAGTCTGGGCGCTCGCGGGAATCGCCACACTTCCCAAAGGATGGGATTGGAATGCTATTCGTGCCGAGCCCGATCCCCAAGAACGCTACTTCGCACCCTACGCGACCAGCCGAGGATTGCTCGACGAACCGGGACAAGGGCGGACGACACTCGGCCGCGAAGCGGCTCAGAACTACTCGCGAGTTCGCTCGCGTTGCAAAGAAGATGTTGCCCAACTCGAAAGCCAATTGAAAGACTGGTTCGATTCGGTGACTTGATGCGACATCCCAATCTTGGCTGAGCAAGTTTTCACGGCTTGGAAGACGATGCAATGAGACGCACAAAGTCCACCCCGACCATGTAGCCCTTCACCGCTTTGGGGTTGGCTCCGAGGATTTGGAGGCCGAGTTTGTGGGTTCCTTTGGTGAGCTTCTTTTGCCCGAGTGATTGAACGCCGGTGGTGATGACATCGGGGTCGTTGTAGCAGTCGATGGGGGTTCCCAGCGGTTCGTTGTCGATCAGGATTTGGACGATGCCGTAGTCACGGGCCATGCAGAGGACGAGTTCGATGTCGTAGGTGCCGTCTTTCGCGACGGGCAGTTCCAGTTCGAGTTTGTCGTTCGGTTTGGCCCCGGTCCACCAGAGATGGTCGTTGCCGGACCAGCGGTCTTTGGTGAAGCCGCTCATCGACTGACCGGTTGCAGTGCCGCCCGTCTTGCCGACGATTTTCATGGCCTCCCCTTCGAGAGCATCCGGGACTTTGCCGGTCTTCGCGTCGATCGGAGCCTTCGGACCGCGCAGCGACACTTGGTTCGGCGTGCCGAGGTAGGCGATCAGGTCGCGCTGTTCATCGGGCGTCAGTTGATTGAGCTGTCCCTCGGGCATCAGCGACAACTCGGACAGCTTGCGTTCGTCAATGTCGGTCTTCGCGACGACGACCGTGTCGTTGATCGTGCGGACGGTGACCGCGCTGTCGGTCTCCTTCTGGATCAGGCCCGAGACGACTCGGCCGTCGTTCAGCGCGAGGATCGTCATGCGATAGTCCTTGCCGACGATGGCC
>JAYVOX010000697.1:0-3537 GCA_043757695.1 Schlesneria sp. | reverse complement strand
AGATGTTTCAGGCGAGCCGTGTGCCGTAAGGCCACGGGTTTCCTGCGGCGATTAAGAACCCGCCGCCTGACGGCGTGCGGCTCGCCTGGGCCTCAAATCAAGCCGCGCGAAGTCTAAAGTAAGTGCCCTGGGGCGTCGGCCCGCAGTTGGGAAAGCTGGAACTGTTGAGCCGCGAAGCGGTGACAGCAGTGTCGAGGAGCGAAACACCTTTCTGCCGCCGCTTCGCGGCTCTCTGTCGTCACGGTGTTCCGTTCCGTGGGTTGACCCCACGGCTATTCGCTGCCGTCGCTTCGCGACCAGGACCATCAATGAGCGACTGCACCCGGCGGCGTCTGCGGCTCCGTTCGCGGTTGTACTTTGGGGTTGAGAGGCGTCTATAATCCGCCCGCTGCCGGTAAGTCCCGCCTGATGTGACCGCCCGTCTCTGCCAAAATTCTGATTGCTCACTCCTCTCGCGAAGGCCACGTGCATCCGTGCCAACGTTTCATCGACCCTTGTCGCGCGGATTGGTCTCGCGCGGACTTCTGTCTTTAGGACGAGAGTCTCTTGAACCAACTCCTCGTGAGCGTGTTGTTCGCGGACCAGCGACTCCCCGAGCCGTCTCGTTCCTGAGTCGTCTCACGTGCGCGATGTTGCTCGCCAGCGTGGCCCTGCTAGCGGGTTGCGGGAAGCCGGAGCAAGTCGCCGTTTACACCGTGCCGACTCACGAATCGTTGCAGACGCCCGAGTTCCTGGCCGCTTCGGCGAAACGAAAACCGCAGCCCGCTCAGATGCTGGCGGCCATCGTGCCACAGGGGCCGTCGTTGTGGTTCTTCAAGTTGCAGGGACCGCCAGAGAACGTGGCCGCGCGGGTTGAAGAAGTGCGTGAGTTTTTGAAGTCGCTCCGATTTTCGAGCGAGGCCAAGCCGGAGTGGACGCTTCCTGCGAGTTGGCAGGAAACGCCGGGAAATGCCAATCGGTTCGCGACACTCGTGCTGAGTACACAGCCGCCGCTCGAACTCTCAGTGACGGTCCTCTCCCAGGGATCGGACTCGATGACCACGCAACTGCTGAGCAACATCAACCGGTGGCGCGGACAGCTCGACCTGCCTCACCTCGACGCGGACGACCTGCCGACTCGCACCGAAACATTGAAGGTGGGCGAGCTGCCGGTGACGCTCATCAACATCACCGGCAAGGCGGCTCAACGACCCGCGATGGCGGGCGGAATGACGCTGCCGGGAATGATGGGGCAGCCCAATCCGCGCGAAGCGGCTCCGGGCGCGGAACGTCCGGCTGACACACCGAAGCGAACTGGCGAGTCCCCATTCAATAAGCCTGCTGAGTGGACCGAGGTCGCTCCTAAACAATTCCAACTCGCGCGGTTCACTGTGGGCGAGGGAGAACAGACGGCTGAGATCGCGATCTCACGAGCGGGAGGCGATCGCGCCGCGAACATCAACCGCTGGCGAGGCCAACTTGGATTGGAACCGCAGTCGGCTGAAGAACTCCAGAAAGCGAGTCAGCCATTTGAGGTCGGCTCGAAGCAGGGCGAACTGATCGAGATCGTCGCCGCCGAGAAAACGATCCTCGGCGTGATGATCCCGGATGAAGGCCAGACGTGGTTCGTGAAGCTGACCGGTCACTCGGCCCTGGCCACGAAAGAACGATCGCGGTTCGAGGCATTTGCGAAATCGTTGAAGTTGGAATGACGGGCTGAAGCGTAGGGTGTAGCTGCACCTCGCCAGAGTGCGGGCGTGACGCCCAAACAACCACGTTCTGGCGAATGTGGCTACATTCAAATGTCTCACTTTGGGCCGCGTGAAGAATAAATTGAAGAGCAGACCCCTCACCCTCTCCCGACCACCGAAGCGGCGGTGCCCAGGCCGGGGCGAGGGGACCGGAAGTAACCGAGAGACGAGGTAACACATGGCCATCGACATCCGAACGACTGATCTCAATGCGAACGACCGTCCCAATGTGACTGAGCGGCCGTCGCGTGCGAGTGCTTCCGAGTTCTCGTTGTGGGGACTCGTGAAGACGGCTCTCGCGCCGGTCGCTTCACTCAAGCTGACGGTCGCGCTGTTTGCCGTCTCGATCGTGCTGGTCTATGTCGGGACGCTGGCTCAGGTGGACAAGGACATCTGGGAGGTGATCGGTCTCTACTTCCGGTGTTGGATTGCGTGGGTGCCGTTCCAAGTGTTTGTGCCGCCGTCGTTCGTGGTCGCCAATGAAGTGCGCGATGCTCAAGACAAGCTGCTTGAGACAACGTACTCATTTATGGCACTCATTCCGCTCGGTGGTTGGAAGGGGAACAACATTGGAGGCGGCTTCTGGTTTCCGGGCGGGGCGCTGATCGGGGTGCTGTTGGCGACAAACTTGTTGTCGGCCCATTTGATCCGGTTCAAAGCGGAGGCACGTGGGGTCAGGCTGCTCGCGGGTCTCGTGGCCATCGCGATCGGTGGCGCGGCGACGTGGATGGTCATCGCGGCGGGGAGCAACTCGAAGGGGATTCAGGCTGAGCCGTTCATCGCCTACAGCACGCTGTGGATTGGGTTCGTGGGAACGCTCGCGTTGCTGGGCCTGGCGGCGGCGTATGCGACCGTTCAGCAGTGGTCGCGCCCGTTGTCCGAATCGCAACCGGCCAAGGGCTGGTTCGTACGCGGCCTGCTGGCCGTCATCACAGCGGGGTTGATCGCTCTCGTCGGCTGGCTCGTAGCTGAAGGCGTCGCGGCTCGGCCGAGTGACTCATCGCTCCGGATCTTGTGGCAGTTGACTCAGGCGACGTTCGCCGGTGCGGCGCTGTTGGCGGGTTGCTGGGTCGTCTTCAAGAAGCGCGCCGGGATCGTGCTGCTGCACGCGGGCGTCGGCTTGATGATGTACTACGAACTGCACGTCTCGCTGACGGCGATCGAAACGCAGATGAACCTGGAAGAGGGTGAGACGAGTGGCTACGTCCACGACATCCGCACTTACGAGTTGGCGGTGATCGACAAGAGCAACGCGAAGCAAGATCGCGTCGTGGTGATCCCGCGTTCGGTCCTGCTCGCGTCAGCCGCATCGTTTGGAACGAAGGCTCCTCAGCCCATCGACACCCCCGATCTGCCGTTCACGATGGAGATCGCCCGTTTCGAGCCAAGCTCGCATCTGCGCAGTGCCTCGTCGAAGGATGCGAATCCGGCGACAGCGGGAATGGGCGTCGAATGGTTTGCCGAACCGAAGCGGCCCGGTGCCGGGACCGACACGGACAGCAAGGTCGATATGGCTGCTGCGTATGTGACGCTCAAGTCGCGTGCGGATGGTCAGCCGCTCGGCACGTACCTCGTCGGGATGCTGCTGTCGATGAGTGGTGAGACCGACACCGTGCGCGTGGGCGACAATGTTTACGAACTCAGTCTCCGGCCGAAGCGGTACTACAAGGACTACCGCTTCACGCTGAAGGATGTCCGTGCGGAAAACTACATCGGGACCAGTACCGCCAAGAGTTACGCCTCGACGGTTGCCATCGCCGATTCGACGCGCGGCGTCGATGAAGCGAAGACGATCTGGATGAACAAC
>JAYVOX010000696.1:0-3538 GCA_043757695.1 Schlesneria sp. | reverse complement strand
AACGGACCAGCACGGCTCCAGCAGCCTGCTTCGCCATTTCGCCTGTTGTCAGGCTGAGTGTTCTTCCGGCAAATTCGCGTTCGACAGTAACTTTCACTGGTGATTTCCTACAAAGTATGTGAGAGGGCTGCACACCGCCAATGTCGGCAGCCAGCAACCGAAGTCGGCCTCGACGGGCCACGACATTCGGTACGTGAGAAGGCAAAACGTGAGATCGCGACAACGGCGTAGTTCGCGACGATGGCGATAAGCTCGTCGCCGCAGACGAGCCGCCGACCGTAGGCCAGCGGCTGCGAACCGCTGGCTGCAGACTACTTCCGCAATCCCAAGCGGGAGATGATTTCGGTGTACCGCGAACGTTCGGTCGATTCGAGGTACTTCAGCAGGCGACGACGCCGACTGACCAACATCAGCAATCCACGGCGTCCGGCATGATCCTTGACGTGACCCTTCAAATGGTCGGTCAGTTCGGCGATCCGCGACGAATAGACTGCGATCTGAACTTCAGGCGACCCGGTATCGTTCTCACCGCGACGATACTCCTGAATGAGTTGGGTCTTTTTCTCTTTCGTAATCGACATCTTACTTCCCTACCTGCGACTTCGGCTGGCAGTCGATCCACGACGGGAGCAGGCCAACTGCTACCAGTCAAAAATTTATTCCGCGAACAATTTGGATCGCCACCAAAACCTTGCGTGACACACTCTACAACGGGCGAGAGTGTAGCGTTCGGGCGCAAAGTTTCAACGGAAGCCGAGACACCATGAAAGGCCGCTGAAAGGTCCCTACCGCACGATTTACAGCAGGCTCGCGCGCGGGCACACTACGCCCGCGTTACGTGTCCGAGTTTTCTGTTCCCCACTTCAGAACAAGGTTACCCGATGAAGCACCTGCTGACCTGCTTGACGTTTGCCACACTCCTTTGCGTCGGTTCGATCCGCGCCGCCGAGCCTGATAAAGACGGGTTCGTGCAACTCTTTGACGGCAAGTCGTTCGATGGCTGGAAGATCAACGAGCGCAAAGAAAGCTGGAAGATTGCCGACGGAGCCATCGTGGCCAACGGCGATCGCAGTCACGTCTTCTATGTCGGTGACGACAAGCCGTTCGTCAATTTCGAGTTGCGGGTCGATGTCATGACCGAAACCGAAGCCAACGGCGGCATCTACTTCCACACGAAGTTTCAGGATGAGGGCTGGCCCAAGTACGGCTTCGAGGCTCAAGTCAACAATAGCCCTGTCGGCAAGAAAGACCCCAAGAAGACCGGCAGCCTCTACGCCGTGAAGGATGTTCTCGAACTCCACGTCAAAGACGGCGAGTGGTACACCGAGACCGTGATCGTGAAGGGCAAGCATGTCACGATCAAGATCAACGACAAGGTTGTCACCGACTACACCGAGCCGGACGACAAGGAGGCGGGCAAGGATTTCACGCGCAAGCTCGATCAGGGGACGTTTGCCCTGCAAGCTCACGATCCCGGAAGCACAGTTCACTTCAAGAACATCCGCGTAAAGCGACTCGATTGAACGAGACGGCCTCGTCGAATCGGTCGGCTTGATCTCAACGCCTCAACAAGAGCGGCTCGACATCCGTGTGATGCCGGGCCGCTTGGCGTTTCACGGCCCGACACGGTGCTGGAACTGTGACTCATCTTGCATGGTCCAAAGCCTGCCAGTAGCCTCACGCAACAGAAACGGCCGATATCAACGGCCGGTCAGTCAAAGGAGGTCGGTCATGCTCAATGAATCGTTCGCCCATCCTCGTGTCTCGCGTCGCGTGGCTCTGCAAGTGGGGAGCATTGGCCTGCTGGGACTGGGATCGAATGATGTAGCCGCACTGCGTGAAGCGGCGGCTGGACCGGTCGCATCGACTCCGCCTCGGTCGGTGATTTACATTTTTCTCTCAGGCGGACTGGCTCAGCACGACAGTTTCGATCTGAAGCCGCTCGCCCCCGAAAACGTGCGCGGCGAGTTCCATTCGATCGCGACCAAGACACCGGGCCTCGACATTTGCGAGCATCTGCCGCTGCTTGCTCAACGCAGCCAGCTTTGGTCGCTCGTTCGCTCACTGACCCATCCGTCGAACGATCATTCGCTCGGTCATCACATGATGTTGACGGGACGCACCGAGGCCCCGCCCGCATTCAATCCGTCGGTGCCGCGTCCGCAAGACTGGCCTGCGATTGCGGCCGTGGTGGGAGGAGTCACAACTCCTCGCAACAATCTTCCCCCCGCAGCGGTTCTTCCCGAACGCTTGATCCATAACACGCGACGTGTCCTTCCCGGCCAGTTTGGGGGAATCATGGGGAGCCATCGCGATCCGTGGTTCATCGAAGCGTCGGCATTCAGTTCCAAGAGCTATGGAGCGCATCCCGAATACGAATTCGATCATCAAGATCGACCAAACACACCGCAGCGGACGTTGTTCCAAGCACCGAATCTTTCGCTGCCAGAAGGATTCTCGCGAGGGCGACTCGGCCATCGCTTGGAACTGCTGGGGCAGATCGACCGGCAGCGAGCGGACCTCGAACGAGTCGCTCGCGTCGAGCAATTCGATCGCTATCGCGAGGGCGCGATTTCGTTGCTCACCGACGGTCGGGTGCGTGAGGCCATTGATGTCGCGACAGCTCCCGATGAAATTCAAACTCGCTACGGTAAGAACTCGTTTGGCTGGTCGCTCTTGATGGCGCGCCGCTTGGTGGAAGCGGGCGTGAACATGGTCCAAGTGAATCTCGGCAACAACGAAACGTGGGACACGCACGGTGAAGCGTTCCCACATCTGAAGGATCTGCTGTTCCCGCCGACCGACCGAGCCTTGTCCGCGCTGCTCGATGACCTCCACGACAGCGGGCTGCTCGATTCCACGCTGATCGTGATGGCGGGTGAGTTCGGAAGGACTCCAAAAATTTCGCATCTGCCTCAGCACTACAAGCAGCCCGGTCGAGACCACTGGGGCGCGGTGCAGACCGTTTGGTTGGCTGGTGGTGGCGTGCAAGGTGGCCGCGTCATCGGTTCGTCCGACAAGCTCGGTGCCTTTCCCGCCACCGAACCGCAAACTCCCGAGAACTTCGCCGCGACCATCTACTCGTCGCTCGGTCTCCCCGAAACCGTCACATGGCAGGACGATCTCGGTCGCCCGCACCACGTCTATCACGGCGAGCCGATTCGCGGCCTGAACTGATCACTGGGCGTTGTGATCTGGGTCATCAAGAACTTGTTTCATGAGCCAAACTGGCTGCTTGAACTTTCACCACGGTTTCTCTAACGTCGCGGCCCCGACTAACCGAATTTACCGGCAAAGTCTGATCCCTTTGACAACTTGAATGAGGACTGTGATGGCTGATTTGATCGTTCCCCACGGCGGACTCTCCGAACCCGTCTGTCGTACTGTGTCTGCTGGCGACATTGCGGCCTTCAATACAGAGGCTGCTGGCCTCGCGAAGGTGCCGGTTTCCGCTGCCGACTTGTCCACCGTCTATCGCCTCGGCGATGGAACGCTTAGCCCGCTGACCGGGCCAATGACGAGCGCTGTCTACCACAAG
>JAYVOX010000695.1:0-3538 GCA_043757695.1 Schlesneria sp. | reverse complement strand
CAGTACGTCAATTTGATGGTCGAGCCGGATCGCTTTCGGGGCGAGCCGCTCACAATTCAAGGTGACTTGTGGCGGCTCTACGAATTGGAAGCCGGGCCCAACGACATGGGACTCAGCACGCTGTACGAAGCATGGATCTTCACGGGTGATTCGCGGCCGCATCCGTATCGCGTCGTCTGCACACACCTCCCGCACACGTTGACGCCGAACGACAATGTTCGGAAAGCCGTGCGAGTGACCGGCTACTTCTTCAAACGGGAAGCCTATCCCACGCGAGGCGGCTTTCACGTCGCACCGACGCTGCTCGCGATGACAATGACGCCCTTTCGTGCAGCCAATTCGGTACCTCCCACCGACTCCGTGGTCCCCTACATGGTCGGCGTGGTCTCGGCGATGGGACTGGCGTTGCTCGTCACGTTGCTCGCCTTCACGTTGGGCGATCGGCGTGTGCGACGCCTCGCTCGGCAGCAAGCTCTCAACGCGCCCTGTCCTTCGTTTGCAGGGATCGATCTCAAACCAATCGTCTCCGTGGAGGAGTGCTTGCGGCAGTTCACCGAGCAGGAGCGACAGGCTGATCTGCGCGATGAGATTGCCGCGACCGGCCGCGATGCCGGAGCCGTGGCGACCTCAGTCCTCTATCGCCGCGACCCTGACGCGACAGTTCCTCCTCCCGTTCCGGTCGCACTGCTGAGTGAAGACGAACTCCATTCGAGGCAACTCTCACAGGCGGTCGTCTTGCAGACGTGGACTTCACGCCGGCAAGACCTGGAAGTGGATGCCGCCACACGTTTCAATGCAGCCGCTGTCCAATGCGAACAGCGCGACACGGAACGCGTCCTTGAGCAACTCGATTCCGATCGAGTCATCGATGGCGATGAGCAGGCACAGAGCGATGATGACAGCCAAGACTCCAGCTCCCGGAGTGTGCGAAAGGCTCACTCGGACGGCGCGGTCTTCACACTCAATCCGTCTCGTACATCAAACACGGGTCAGTCCCAGCAGCTCACTCAAACAAGCGAGGTCGCTCAATCCGAAGGCACGTCTCGTGCGACAGACTCCACGCGGACAGGCACCGCGAGCGGCGAGTCCGAGATTCTTCTGGGAGCATCGAAGCTGGCGGAATGGGAACGTGAGATCGAACAGTTCTCGACCCGATCCAGCTCCAAACTCTCCGCGAATTCCAACGAATCGGCCGAATCCTCTCGCACGAGTTCGACGACCGAGTCTGATGAGCGGATCGCACGCGTCGAACTGAATCGAGACCGCCTGCTCCGCGAGCAAGAGTTGCGCGAGCGATTGCAACGCCAACAATCCGAACTGCAAGCAGAACGACAGCAGCAGCTCCAACGCGACCACGAAGTCCGTGTCCAAGCCGAATGGAACGCCGCACGGGCGGATGCGGATCGCGAACGAATCCGACTGGAGCGCGAACGCACCCAGTTGGAAACCGAGCGACTGGAGAAAGTCCACACGCAGCGAGAGCGGTTGCAGCGTGACGAACAGCATCGTGAACGGCACGAGCGTCTCGAACAGGAGCGATTGCTGCGCGAAGCTCAAGCACGAGAGCAAACCGAATTGGAGCGAAGGGAACGTTTCGAGACCGAGCGACACGAACGTCAGTCTGCTCCACGAGGAGTCTCCTCTCAGGAAGACACGACCTCGAACAACGCTCGCTCGGAAGAGACACGCACCGACGAAACGCATCTCGAAGAATCGAGCATCGACGAATCGTCACTGACCGAAGAGCAACGCGAAGCACGCCGCCAGCGAGGGACTCGACGCGGAGGCTGGGGTTGGCCACGACGAGGTCAAACCACTCAGCAGCACGGCGATGACGTTGGCTCAAACTCGGCGGGAATCCCCAGTCCCGCGCGCGAGGAGACCGAATCGCTGTCTGACGAGTCGGCCGATGACGATCTCAGCGATGACGACGATGATGAGCCCGCAGCTGAAGCAACGGAGGCGACTGACGCCCCGACCGAGGGTTCACCCGCGGCCAAGAAGAAATCCGGCTGGGCCGCTTACAACGAGAAAAAGTCCCGCAGTAAACGCCGCCGCCGTCGCGAGTGAAGGTATTCATTGGGCAGGGCTTGAATCGCGAACCGATGTCTGCGAATCGCCTCGGGCGTCAGACCGAGGAAAACCTGCGCGGCGCAGAAAAACGGTTGCTTCCAACAGTGAGCATCGAGGTGCCTCCTCACGAAGTGACTACTCTCGGTTGCTGTGACGAGACGAGTCCCTCCAATTTCGGAGCGCGGCGGAGACCAAAACGGCGATGCAAGTGGCCTTCCAAACCAACAGCCACCACGGTCTCCACCACGCTCCCGTCTGAAGTTCGACCACGTCCGACAGTCCGAAGAGAACGAAGGTCGCCGCGAGCAAATAGCCTCGACCGCGCGCGCTTGTTCCGCTCCGTCGTGTTTTCGTCAGGACCACAACGCCGCAACCGGTCCACCAGAAGACCTCAAACACGTTGATGGCATCGACGACCGTCATCGAGTGGTTCTCGCGTTGAGCAGGTTTGAGGCCGCGTCAGGTTCTTAAGGCGAGCGGCAAGAAAAGAATTACCCGTAGGATGGACGCCTCGTCCGTCCGAGTCGCCGCTGGTTGTGACGGACGGACGAGGCGTCCATCCTACGACTTGGTCTGCCAACACTTGCCGCTCGCCTAAAAAAGAGCGGGGCGGATGACAAATCTGCCCCGAATCTGTGGTGTTGCGGGCGGTCATGCCAGTGTGAACTCGGGCAGCTTGATCGGTATGCCGCCTTGCAGAGCCGACTCGTGGGCGAGGATGCCGACGCAGGTCCAGTTGGCGGAGAGGGTCGCGTTCGGCCACGGATCGCGGTTGTCGCGGAGTGCGCTGACGAACTCGTTGACGAGGTGCGGGTGCGAGCCGCCGTGTCCACCCCCTTGGATGAACGAGAGATGCTCGGTGTCGTGAATCTCCGATGGCAGCGTGAACTTGCGTATCGGCTCGGGCAGCAGGTGCGCGAAGTCGGGGACGGTGATTTTCGAGGCAATCTCGTGTTCAGGTTTCTTCGCCGTGTGGAACACGTGCGGTTCACCCTCGACCAGCGTCCATTCAAAACTCTTCTTCGTGCCGTAGACATCGAAGCTCTCGCGGTACTGACGAGCCACGTCGTAGAGACACCGCCAAATGTGAGCGGTCACGTCGCTGTCCTTGATCTTGATGTGACACGACTCGACGGCAAACTTGTTACCGCTCTTTTGAGCGATGTCGTCGCGAACCGTTCCCGATCCGAAGCAGCTCACGGTCTCAGCGCGTCCGTTCAAAAGACCGAGGCACGGACTGACGACGTGCGTCGCGTAGTGCATCGGGATCATCTTCTGCCAGTAATCGGGCCAGCCGTCCATGTCCTGCGGGTGCGATGCGGCGACATGCTGAATCTTGCCCAGCTCACCCTTCTGGTACATCTCCTTGATGAAGAGGAACTCGCGCGAGTAGACGACGGTCTCGGCCATCATGTACTTCAGGCCGGTCTGCTGGACGAGTTCGCAGATTTTTTGACAGTCCTCG
>JAYVOX010000694.1:0-13324 GCA_043757695.1 Schlesneria sp. | reverse complement strand
AACTATTGACTTGACTCATCACTCCTGTGAAGCAAATCGTAGCCACGTTCACCAGAACGTGGGTTTTGCAGTTTCCTCCACGTTCTGGTGAACGTGGCTCCCACCATGATGAGTCAAGTCAGTAGTTGCCCTGTCATTTGTAGGATGGGCACTCTTGCCCGTCCGGTTTTCGTTCGAAACGCGATGAAAGGCAGAAGACGGGACGGGCAAGAGTGCCCATCCTACGACGAGGCTCGCTCCACGAGGAGGTGCATGGACGAGCCTTACGTTGCGGCTCGCACGGCATCGACGGTGCGCAGCGCGGTGGGTTCGTTGAGACGGGGGGCCGAAGAATGATCTGGAGGCAGGTCCCAGTCTTCGAGAATTGTGGGATGCTTCGTCAGGCGATGCAGCAGGCTAATCGCGCCGAGTGCGGCGAGGCAGAGCAGTACGGGTTCGTAGCGCAACATGCCGAGTTCACCGGGGACCGTGCTGACTTCGTGACGGAACAGCCAGCCGAAGAAGCCGTCGTCGGGAACTTGATCTCCGACTCGACCATGCAAGACGGCGAGCGCGTTGTAGACGAAGTGAAAGACCATGCCGGGGAAGATGCTGCGCGCGCGAACGCAGATCGCGCCGAGCACAACACCGAGCAACGCAGCGTTGAAGACCTGCTGCGGGATCATGTGAATGATGCCGAACGCCAGGCTGGAGATGGCGATCGCCACGCCGACTTTGCCCGAGCGTTTGAAGCCGCTGAGTAAGAAGCCGCGAAACGCCAACTCCTCGCAGATGGCCGGTGCCGCCGCAAATGCCAACAGCACGAGCCACAGGGGTTGGTTGTCGCTCGACATCAACTGCATGGTCTCGGCCAAGCCCGGCGGCGGCTTCGGGAAGAACCAGCGGAGACTCATCTGAAGTTCGACGGTGAGCGGATGCAACGCAAACGGCAGCAGCGCCGCACAACCGAGCCGACCGAAGCCCGGCCACCGGAGTGAGAACGTACGGCGAACGCTGGTGGTCAACATCACGCCCATCATCAGTGCGGGGGTCGCGATCAAGGCGATCTGTTGGATGACGAGCAGTTGCATCGTGAGCAGGCCGCGCGATTCGGGACTCGCGCCGACCATCGCCGACTGCATCGACTTCAGCGTCGCGAACTGCAGTAACAGGATCAGCAGGAAGCAAAAGCCCGCCTCGGTGAACGTCGGTGTCGGCTCCTTGTCGCGCAGCAGGTGCTTCACCCAGAGCCGCAGGTCGAAGCGTTCGGCTTCGCGGAACAAGACCTCTTCACTCCCGAACTGTTCGATCGCCCACCAGAGCGCGAGCAGGCTGTACCCGATCGAAGTGACGAGGACCGGAATGACATAGTAGTAGATATCGAGCGAGGGACCGGTCGCCTTGAGCAGCCCCTTTAACAGCAGGCCCGGCCCAATGACGGGCATCACGCTATAGAACGGTTCGATCTCGGACGCGGGCGATGAGCAGAAGACCGTCAGGCCCATCGTCACCATCAACAAGGGCGTGAGGTAGTACTGCCCTTCCTTGCTGCTCTTGGCGAACGTCGCCAGCGCGAGGCACAGCGCACTGAAGAGACTCGCGAGTGGCAGCAACATCACCAGCACCCAGACGAGCGACGACAGCGGTGGCAACGCGAGATCACCCAGCCTAGACGCGGAACCGCCACCCGAGGCCAGCGACGCCATGTACTTACCGGTGAACCCGAGGCTCCCCAGATTGAGCATCGCGGTCGAGGCACTGAACAGCATGACCGTCAGAAATTTGCCCAGCACGATTTCCGTGCGCGTGGCGGGACAGATGAGCAACGTCTCCATCGTCCCGCGTTCCTTCTCGCCCGCGCCAAGATCGACCGCCGGATAGAAAGCACCCGTCAGAGCCATCAGGATCAGCAGCGCGGGGAAGAGCTTCGCCCAGACGTTGGCCGACATTTGCTCTTGCTCGGCAAGGTCGAGTTCCGTGGGCTTGACGGGCGTCGGCAAGTTCTCGGGTAGTCCGCTGTCGCGCAGATACTCCTTCAACAGTGAACGCTCCCATTCGTCGAGGACGCTCGTCACGCGATTGTGAGCGATCACCGATTTCTCATCGGCACTGTTCTGCACGATGACGGGACGCGGATAGTCGAGAGCCGCTGGTGGTGCGTCGGCTCCTCGTCGAGACAACTCGGCGCGCAGGCGTTCCAAGTTCGCTTTGAAGTCGGACGGGATGACGATCAAGACTTGGATGCCGCTGTCGGAGAAGAGCGCTCCCAAAGGATCGGAGACCAGCCGCAATTCGCCCTGCAAACGCAGAACCTCCTGAATCTGCTTGGACTCGCGGGCGGCCATGAGTTGCGTCTCCAACGCCATCCGTTGTTTGAGTTGTCCGCGCAAGCGAACGGCACGTTCGACGAGTCCCTTCCGTTCGGCCGACTCTTCCTTCGACAGGGTGTTCGTCGGCGCGGCGGGATCGACGGTCGGTGTCGCATCGGTGAAGACTCGCAGCTTGTCCGAGTCCGCTGGAAAGCGGAACCACGTCTTGGAAAAGCGGTCACCGATGACGAGTGGCAGCGACGGCAGGTTGTCTGCGCCGAGGATGACGACGGTGCGCGGCTGCTCCGAAAACAGCACGGTCATCTGGACCATGCCGATCCCCATGACGGGGTACAGCAGCAACGGCAACACGGCGACCATGAACAACGTGCGACGGTCGCGCAGTTGGTCCAACACCTCGCGGCGAAAGATGAGCAGAATGTTTCGCCACTTCATGAGCTTCAACTCTTTCCGAAGATTTTGGATTTGTCCCCTCTCCCGCCCGTCTTCGGGGGGAGAGGGAGAGGGCTAGGGTGAGGGGGGTGCATTCACTGCGGTCATCTTCAGCCTGAATGAGAGGCATCTCGGCTTGATTCCACATTGGCATGGTGGATTCATTTGCTGACTGCCCCCTCACCGTAACAGCCAGTTGAACAACTCGTAGGATGGACGCCTCGTCCGTCCGTTTTGAGTTTGGATTCGGACGGACGAGGCGTCCATCCTACATTTTTCAACAGGCTGCTAACCGTCTCCCCCGAAGCCGGAGGAGAGGGGACCAGATGACGACCGCCAATTGACAACCCCACTGCTCCACAGTCTCACACCACGGCCGCCACCTTCGCTTCGTATTCGTCGATGAGTTGGAAGAACAACTCCTCCATGTCGTGCTGCTGGTATTGCTCGCTCAATTCTTGGACCGATCCCATCGCCAAGATGCGGCCCTTGTAGATGATCGCGATCCGGTGACAGAGCTTTTCGACCTCGCGCATGATGTGCGTCGAGTAGATGATGCACTTCCCCTGCTCGCGCAATGATTTAATCTCATCGACCACGTTCCGGGCGACGAGGACATCGAGTCCCGAGGTTGGCTCGTCGAAGATCAGGACCGGCGGGTCATGCACGATCGTCCGGGCGATCGAGACCTTCTGCTTCATACCCGTGGACATCTTCGATCCCAACACGTCGCGAATGTTGTTCATCGACAGCCGATCGAACAGTTGAGCGATTCGCGGTTGAAGAGCCTCTTCCGGAATGCCGTACAACCGTCCGAAGTATTCGACCATCTCCCACGCCGTCATGCGGTCGTAGATGCCGGTGTTGTTCGACATGAACCCGATCCGGGCGCGGACTTCCGTCGGGTGCGTCGCCACGTCGTATCCCGCAACGAACGCCGTCCCACTGGTCGGCCTCAGGACGGTGCTGAGGATGCGCAGGCAGGTCGTCTTCCCCGCGCCGTTCGGTCCCAGCAACCCGAGGATCTCACCCGGACGAACTTCAAAGCTGACACCATCGAGTGCAGTGAAGCCCCCCGTCTGAAGATCAGCAAACCGCTTCGTCAGTCGCTCGACGGTAATCACGCGGTTGGCTCCCGGTTGTCTATTGGGTCGGCCTCTGGTCCCCTCGCCCCTCGCCTTGGAGGGGAGAGGGTTAGGGTGAGGGGTTTTCTTCGAACAGCATGTAGGGTGCGTGGAGTCTTCGGAACGCACCATCTTCTGACCAATCGGTGCGTTCCGAAGACTCCACGCACCCTACGTTTCTTGCTGGTAGGTCTACTTGTCGGCAAGTTTAGCCCACGAACTTCCCGTCACTCGGAACGGAACTTCCCGCCCGCCCGAGAAACCTCAGTTCAACACCGGCAGCGCCACGCGACCGGCTTGCGGTGCGGACCTTCGCTCGTCGGCAGGCTCGACGGAATCGATGTAATCGTAAAAGACGTTCCGCTGTCGGGGGATGTAGCCCGCCTCGCGGATCAGTCGCTTGATCGTGTCGAGCGTCAGGTGGTGGACCGTCCCCGCCTCGGCCACGACGTTTTCCTCGATCATCAGCGAACCCATGTCGTTCGCGCCGAAGTGCAGCGCGAGGCCGCCGATCTTCTCCCCCTGAGTCACCCACGACGACTGAATGTTCGGGAAGTTGTCGAGGTACAGCCGGGCCACCGCCTGCGTCTTGAGGTACTCGAACGAACCGGCGGGCGGGATGTGAGCCATGTCGGTGTTGTCCGGCTGAAACGTCCAGGCGATGAACGCCGTGAAGCCGTGCGTTTCGTCTTGAAGCTGACGCAGGCGTTCGAGGTGTTCGATCCGCTCCGCCAGCGTTTCAATGTGGCCGAACATCATCGTCGCCGACCCTTTGCCTCCGAGCTGATGCCACTCGCGGCAGACGTTGAGCCACTCGTCGGTCAGGCACTTGCCGCGCGTCATCGCTTTCCGCACGCGATCGACCAGAATCTCGCCACCTCCACCCGGCAGGCTGCCGAGTCCCGCTGCCTTCAACCGTTCCAAGACCGTCCGCACCGGCAGCCTGGCCAGTTTGTGCAGGGCATGAATCTCGGGCGGCGAGAAGCAGTGCAGGTTCACCTGCGGAAACCGTTCCTTGATCGCACGGAGCAAATCCTCATACCACTCGATCGGCAAGTCGGGGTTCATCCCCCCCTGCATCAGAATCTGATCGCCCCCGAGTGCGACGGTCTCTTCGATCTTCTTGTAGATCGTCTCCTTGTCGAGCGTATATCCCTCGGGACTCTTCGGCTTCCGAAAGAACGCACAGAAGTCGCACACGGCGGAACAGACGTTGGTGTAGTTGATGTTCCGGTCGATGTTGAACGTGCGATACGGCTCGGGATGCAACCGCCTCGAAACCGCATCCGCCGCCGCCCCGATCGCGACCAGATCATGAGACTCCAAAATCCGCAGCCCCTCTTCGGGCGAAAGTCGTTCTCCCGAGACAGCCTTGTCGAGCAGTCGATTCAATTCCGCAGCCACAGTTCATTGTCCTTCTTCGTCTTCAATTGGCCCTGATTCAGACGGACCTTGTTTCTTGATTTGCCTTCGTTTTCGCCTTGCATCCATCTTGAGTTGACGCTTGTTCCGCGTCGGCTCGTTGTTTCGTTTGGGATACTTGTAAGGTGCGTGAACGTGAATCATGTCCCAAAGCTCGAAGAAGTGACCCTCGTCTACTGCTGCCTGTCCTTCTCGAGACACCGTACATTCGAGCATCACCCTCTTCAGCGTCCCATCTGACAGCCGAACACCAATTGTCAGAATCGGAAAATCCGTAACACCGTGATATTTCTCTGCCAGCGACGCGAATCCGATCTCACTCGCTTTAGCGAGGAGAGATTCACAAGACTCGTCAGAGAGCTCAGTGATGTATTCTTCTTCGTCCGGATCGCGTCGACCATAGAAAGTTACACGCTGAACCAAGAGGCCATAGTTCGCAATTCTGATTTGCCAATCAATCGGATCATCAACCCAACCATCGCTGAACGAGGCAACAAACAGCACATCCTCGTTGCGGATTGGAAAAGGATGTGTTGTCCTCAACTCCCAATCACTCATTTCACACCTTTGGAGACTACGCTCGAAACTTCAACTCCATATCAGCAGGAGCCAGCTCCATGCCCGATGCCAATTCGTAGAACAGTTTCAAGCCGTTTCGTTCGGCGGGGCCGAGGTGGTATTGGAGGTTTTCGGAAAGGTCGCTGACGGTTGTTGGCAGGGACAGGCCGCTCAACGGAGACTCAACGGTCGCCATCGAAGACTCCCGGTTCTTGCAGTAATTTCTTCAATCCAGACGACTGCTTGGGTGGCGCATCGAGCGCGGCGAGAAAGCTCTTCCATTGAACTTCGTTCAGTCCGAACCGTGTCTGTTCGGCAATGACCGCTTGCGCGTCGAGGTACGCGCGCTGGAGAACGAACTGGCTGACACTGACGTTCAACAGCTTGGCCGCTTGTGCGATGACACGCTTTTGTTGAGGACTCGGTCGAATACTGAGTGGCTGCACGACTTTGGCTGACGAAGTGGGCATCAAGAACTTCTCCTTCCTTTCGCAGTGTGGTGGGTCTCGCAGATTCGACCAACTCTACATCGAAGCCGCACTCGTTCTGAACATCAACTCGATACCTCGTGGAGCCAGACCCATCCCTGCAGCCAGTTCGTAGAACAGTTTCAAGCCGTTTCGTTCGGCGGGGCCGAGGTGGTATTGGAGGTTTTCGGAAAGGTAGCTGACGGTTGTCGGCAGGGACAGGCCGAGCAACGGAGCCTCACGCCGCGCGATGTCGTCGAGACGGGCGACTCCCAAATCGCGAGCGGCGCTGAGGAGTTGGTCGATGGTCGAGGAAGGGTTGAGGGTTGAGGGTTGAGGGTTGAGGGGCAGGCAAGAAGAGTCCGTCTTCTGACTCTCAACCCTCAACCTTCGACCATCAACCTTCCTCCCCACCCACATCGCGAACACAAACGGCAGCCCGGTCCACTCGAACCACTCTTCGCCCAAGTCCCACGTGCCGAGGAATTTTTCCTGCGGCGGCGAGATCGCGCGGTCTCCGATCAGCAGGATCGCGTCGGCGGAGCTGTCTTGCGTGCGGTGATCGAGTGGCAATGGCTCCAGCTTCGGGAAGACGCCGTGTCGTTCGGCGAGCAGGATGCGAGCGAGAGTTGCACTGGTTCGCGATCCCTCATCCATCGCGAGCGACTTCACCTCACCCCACGGCACGCGGCTGTAGAGCTTCACACTGAGGACCGGTCCGTGCGCGGCGACGCACGCGTCCGAGATGATCTCGTAAGAAAACGATTCTTGGCGAGCGGGGGATGTCAATCTTCCGAGACTTCGGACCACCGAACCTGACTCGGGGGATTGATATCCCCCGCTCGCCTGTCCACCACGAAAGTATTCGATGCTCGGGATCAGCGCGATGTCCAACGCGCCCGAGGCCAGATCGTCGGCGAGGCGGCTCGGATAATCGAGCCGCAGCGTGGCGTGGCCCTCCAGCAACTCATCCAGCCCCTCGATGAGCGGCTTCGAGTTGAGATAGCTCACCGCCCCGACCGCCACCCGCGGCGGAGCAGCCGTCGTCGTGGACGCGGTTGGCGAAAGAGGAACATTCGTCAGCGTGGCGGGCATGGTGAGGAGAGGTCTGGTCGAACGTCGCGGTTCACGAAGCGTTGGGGTTGGTGTGCGTGTGGGCATGATTCTGATCTCCGAAGCTGCGTCGTGCGTCACTCGAAAACGATGCAGACAAGCATCGCCTTCCGTCTGTGTGGCGAGTTCGCTGAGAAGCCCCCTCACCCTAGCCCTCTCCCCGCAAAGCCGGGGCGAGGGGACAGGAAGGCGAGTTGGCAATCTTGGAGGTCGCGATTAGGATGCGTCCTCGTTTCACGGCCCGCAAGGAAGGGACCGTAATCATGCCTCGGCATTAACCGATGGACCGAATGTTTCAAGGTAGCCCTGTCGCTCCGCGACAGGCAGCGTGTCGTGGCAGAAGCCTCCGAATTTTGGGGAAGCTGCCGCACGTTGTTGTTAGCGAAATCCCCATCGCGCCTCCTCTCGCGGAGCGAGAGGGCTACCTTGGAAAGCCTCGTTGAAAGGATCAGTTGTGCCTGCGTCGCCACTTCAGCTTGCTATTGTCGGTCTTGGAAACGTGGGAACCGGCGTC
Organism: Schlesneria sp.; assembly: GCA_043757695.1. Lineage (GTDB taxonomy): Bacteria > Planctomycetota > Planctomycetia > Planctomycetales > Planctomycetaceae > Schlesneria. The sequence goes on along the minus strand of JAYVOX010000694.1, from coordinate 5,385 downwards.
GCGAAGATTCTGACCGAACATCCCGAACGCATTCTCCAGCGGGCCGGTCGTCCGATCGAGATTCGCCGCGCAGTCGTTCGCGATCTCAACAAACAGCGCGAGGTCAGCCTGCCCGCCGGAGTCCTCACCAACGACATCGAGTCGGTCATCCGCGACCCCAACATTCAGGTGGCCGTCGAGTTGATGGGGGGCATCCACCCGGCGCGCGAAGTGATGCTGAGGCTGCTCGAAGCGGGCAAGGATGTCGTCACCGCCAACAAGGCGCTGCTGTGCGAGCACGGCGACGAGATCTTTGAGTGTGCCCGCAAGCACGGCCGGACCGTCTGTTTTGAGGCGGCGGTCGCGGGAGGCATCCCGATCATCGCGGCCGTTGGTCAGTCGATGGCCGCCAATCAGGTCATCGGCATTCAGGCGATCCTCAACGGGACGACGAACTACATCCTGTCCGAGATGCTGTTGCGCGGGCAGTCGTATGCCGAGGCGTTGCAGCAGGCGCAAGACTTCGGTTACGCCGAAGCCGATCCGACGCTCGACGTGAACGGAACGGATGCGGGGCAAAAGTTGGGGATCCTCGCGCAGTTGGCGTTTGGCGTGAAGGTGAAGTCGTCCGAGTTCCATGTGTCGGGGATCGACAAGCTGGAGCGAACCGACATCCAGCACGCGAAGAATCTCGGCTACACGATCAAGCTGCTCGCGCGCGTCGGCCTGGCGAACGGCAAGCTGGAGATGAGCGTCCGGCCGACGTTGATCCGCGCCGACCGACCGCTCGCGCAGATTCACGGCCCGTTCAACGCGATCCTGCTCGAGGGCGACGTGGTTGGAAACGTGTGGTACTCCGGGCGCGGAGCCGGTCAGCTTCCGACGGCCAGCGCCGTGACGGCCGACATCATCGACCTGGCCATCGGCCGCGCCCAGCTCACGTTCGCGCATCTCGATCTGTGGCGCGAGACCCCGCCGTTCGAACTCGCCCCGCTCCACGAGTCTTCGAGCCGTTACTTCATGCGACTGTCGGTGGAGGATCGTCCGAACGTCCTCGCCGAAGTGACGGGAGTCCTCGGCCGCAACGGCATCAGCCTCTCGACGATCATCCAACCCGAAGCCCCCGAAGTGGACACCAGCGCCGGCGCGATCCCAACCGTTCCGCTGATCATCATGACCCACCGCACAAGTGCAGGAAGCCTGGCCGCCGCCGAACGAGAACTCGACCGGCTTGCCTCCGTTCGTTCGCCAAGAATGGTGCTGGCGGTCGCGGATTAGCAGTCTGTTGCAATGGGCGTGGAGCAGGTTTGCGTGATGTCCAGGGTCGGGTGTACGAATTTCAGATTTGGCGGGACATAAGGCATTCTGAAATGTGAACTTGCCGCCCGCCAAATCTGAAATTCGTACACCCGACCCCTCCTCTTGCTCACTGATCAAGAGCAACTACTCGCGTACTCAGCGTTTGCTTTGAATTAGGGATACGTAGTCTCGGGTGCAAAAGGCTGACCTTCATCCCAACATTTGATCGCCATGAGCATTGTCAATGCCGTGAACTCAGCGCCGCGTTCGTCCATCTTTTCATCGTGTTCATCGTGTTCATCGTGTTCATCGTATATCTCTTGCACAGCCTGTACTTGGAGGCACCACTCAAACGGGCATTTTTGTTCAAGAGCATTCACTTCTACAAGCGATTCACGCACCTCATTTCGTTCGTCAAGTGTGAAGGATTCGTAGATGCTTCGGAACTCCGGCAACTTCTGATCGAAATTACAGAGCTGACGAACGAAGACGTAGCGGAACTTGTCGCTTGGAGAACTCATCACCATCACCATTCATGTTGTTTGATGTCCGGGGTCTATCGAGAGTGGGCTGCTTGGACGAGCAGTGACAGGATTGCCGACGCGTAGACTCGGTGGCCGAAGTCGCTGGGGTGGTTGACGCCGTTGCCGGTGAGGTCGCTGTCGCGTTTGCGTTTCAGCATCTCGGTCCAGAGGGACGTGAGATCGGCGAGGGCGACGCCTGATACGGGCTTGCCATCCGGTTCTGCGAGCGACTTCAGCGCGTCGAGGTACAGCGGGAACATCGCGCGCGGCGTGTGATGCCACTGGTCGTTGCCGAGCATCGTCGCCACGAGGATCACCTCCACGTCGGCGTTCGCGGCGCGGAGGCGTTCGATCAGCTTGGCGACTCCCGCCTTGTAGGTCTCGGGATTGCGATAGCCGACATCGTTCATGCCGTAGGCGACGATGACCAGATCCGGTTGGTGAGCGATCAACTGGTCGAGGTCGTTCAACCCGCTGTGGATGTTCCAGCCGCCGACGGCTCGATTGAAGAGGGCGACCTCGCCGCCATACATCTCGCGCAACTGACCGGCCACCAGTTCGGGATAGATCGGCATGAAGGGGGACGCACCGACGAGGCCCGAGGCATTGAGGCCGAACGTGATGCTGTCGCCGCTCACGCCGATCGTCAGCTTTTGCTTGGCCTTCAATTTGGCGAGCGTCTTCGGCAATCGGGCGGCATCAAACTGAGGCGTTTCGCCGGGCCAGTCACTCGCCGCACGCTGGTACGTCACCTCGATCTGCTGATCGTGGAACCAGTGGCCGTTGTTGAAGAGGACATGCGTCTCGGGGTCGCCCGTCTTGTGAGCCAGTGCTTGCGGGCCTTCCGCCGCGCCCCTCTTCCACAACGGCAGCTTGCCCTGGGGAGGGAAGAGTTCATCGTGTCTCAGAAACGGGATTGCCGACTTCTCCGTCAGCACGAGTCGCGATCCATCGTCACTCAACGTGAAGTCGCGGCCCAACTCGAACTGTTTCCGTCCGTCGGCGGAATGGACGGCGACGATCTTCGTGGCGGGGAAGAGCAGCCGGCCATCGGCGGCTCGATCGGCAGCCTCCTTCACGCAGAGAACGCTTTCGCGATGAACGGTTGTCGAACGCCAGAACGGTTCGAGCAGCTTGAGGTCGGGCAGCATCATGGCCGTCGTGACGGGGCGCAGTTCGACGCGCCGCACGTCCATCACCGCGACGCCTTCCTTCTTCTGCGGCTTGATCGACAGCGTGTAGCGTCCCGGTTTGGTCAGTGTGATTTCGCCAAGGTCTTGCGGAACGAACTTTTGAAATCCGCCGGTCGCGGGGACGGTGAGTGTCAGCGTCGCGACGAGACCCGAACCTGCCGAGCCTGTTCCCTCCCCTTGATGGGGAGGGTTAGGGAGGGGTGTCGATTTCGAGTCCGATGCTGTTTTGCCATTCTTCCCCCCTCCCCGGCCCTCCCCACCGAGGGGAGGGAGGGGAACACTGCTGATCGAGGCCACTTCAAAATGGACGAGGCTCCCGCCGTTGGTCCCGCAGCCGACTTGCGGCACCAGACGGAAGCGGCCCGGTTTGGTGATCGTGAATTCAAACCGCGCCCAATCCTCCTGACGAACCCAGAAGCCGAGCGTGTCCTTGTTCGGCAGCGGCTCATACCGCAGCATCGTGCCGAAGACATCCGCCGTGCTGGAGTGCATCATCACCGAGCCATCGTCGGCCTGAAGGTTCGGGGCGTAGTCGGGATTCAGCGTCGGCAGCTTCGCCCCGACCGACTCGCGCCACGCGACCAGTTTCGCGTGCAGGTCGTTCGCGATATCGGCGTGCTGCTCGATCAGGTTGTTCGATTCGCGGATGTCCTTCGCGAGGTTGAACAGCTCGCGCCGCCCGGTCTCATAGAACTCGATCAGCTTCCAGTCGCCCGCTCGAATCGCCGCACCGGGCTTCGCTCCCGCGTTGCCGTTGTAGTGCGGGAAATGCCAGTAGATGGCGTCGCGTTCCAACTTGCCGCTGCCGTCGAGAACGGGACGGAGATCGAGACCGTCAAGGGTTGGGGGGTTGAGGGTTGAGGGTTGAGGGTTGAGGGCCAGCGAAACCTCTTGGTCTTCGACCTTTGCCTTCGGCTTTGTCCCCTCGCCCCTTGCTTTGAAGGGGAGAGGGTTAGGGTGAGGGGTTCTTTCTTCGCCTTCCGGTTTCGGTCTTGCCCCGTCCGTTGAATGAGGAACAAGCGAGAGGGGCGATACGAATTGGTGAGCGTGCTTGCCACTCGGCCCCCTCACCCTAGCCCTCTCCCCCGCTGTATTCGTTTCTCTGAAGACAGGCGGAGGCGAGGGGACAAGAGATGTCGCGTCGCGACGAATCCCGCACGCCGCCAAAATCGTCGGGAACAGGTCGATGCTGCACGCGATCTCGTCGCTCGTGCTGCCCGGCTTCACGACGTCCGGCCAGCGAACGATCAGCGGAACGCGGATGCCGCCTTCGTAGAGATGGCTCTTGCCGTCTCGCAGCGGCGCGTTTGAGGTCGGGGCAATGATCTGGCCGTTGCCGTTGCACAGCCCGCCGTTGTCGGACGTGAAGAGGACCAGAGTCCGCTCGCTCAGCTTGTGCTCGTCGAGTCGTTTCAGCACGCGCCCAACGGCCTCGTCCATGCTCTCCATCATCGCGGCGTAGATCGGGTTCTGCTGCGAGCCATTCGGGTCTTTCGGCATCGCACCGTACTTGGCGATCATCTCGGCCTTCGCCTTCATCGGCGTGTGGACTCCATAGTGAGGCAGATACAGGAAGAACGGCTGCTCCTTGTGGGCGTCGATGAACTTCTCCGCTTCGGCGGCGAGCCGGTCGGTCAGGTATTCGCCTTCGGGAGCCTCTTCCAGCCCGAGGATCGTCTTGCCGACTTTCTCCCCTCGACCCGTCTTGTCTTTCCCCGTCTGAACACTGGCGGGGAGAGGGGTCGGGGGTGAGGGGTCTTCCTTCTTCTGTGCGTTCTGCTTGTTCCCGTTCGCCCCATTCCCGCCCGCTCTGTATGGAGCGAAGTAGCTGTACGGCGTCCCCGAGTCGTCCCCCGCGACATTCACATCGAACCCATGATCGGTTGGCAGCGAACCGGCTCCCCCGAGATGCCACTTGCCGATGGAAGCACTCACGTAACCAGCGGGTTTGAGAGCCTCGGCAATCGTGACTTCTTCTTTCGGAAGTTGCAGCGGCACTTCGGGAGCAAGGAGCCGGTGATTCTTCTGCGACGGCTGGCCGGGCAACCACGTCGTGATGCCGCTGCGCTGCGGATAACGTCCGGTCAGCAAGGCCGTTCGCGTGGGAGAACAGACCGGACACGCGGCATAAGCCTGCGTGAACCGCATCCCCTCACTCGCCAATTTGTCGAGATGCGGCGTCTTGTGAAACTTGCTGCCATAACACCCGAGGTCCGCCCACCCGAGGTCATCAATCAGGAAGAGGACGACGTTCGGCTTGGTCTCCGCCCCGAACGTGACACCACCACACGTCACCATCGCCAGCCAAGCCACGACTGCACCGAGACGCCACACTCGCATGGAACCGCCCTCCTCAAAGTTGCCTCGCTACAAAACTCACTATCGAGAAG
>JAYVOX010000693.1:0-3578 GCA_043757695.1 Schlesneria sp. | reverse complement strand
TTGAAGATCGTGACTGATGCGACTTGCACGTTTTGCGGATGCGTCTGCGACGACATCGATCTGACGGTCAAAGACAATCACATCATCAAGGCCGAGCGAGCGTGTGTCCTCGGCAAGGCATGGTTCCTCAACCACCATACCGATGACCGCCCGAGTTGCCTGATCGACGGACAGCCCGCCACATTGGAAGCGGGCTACGATCGCGCGGCACAGATTCTGACCGACGGCAAGTACCCGATCATCTACGGCCTGAGCGATTCGCCGTGCGAGGCACAGTGTGTCGCGGTCAGCATCGCCGATTGGATCAAGGGGACGATCGACACGACGACCAGCGTCTGCCACGGTCCCTCGGGCATGGCGTTTCAGGGAGTCGGCGAGGTGACCTGCTCGCTGGGGGAAGTGGCCAATCGCGGCGACATGATCATCTTCTGGGGCTCCAACCCGGCCGAGAGTCATCCGCGTCACTTCACGAAATACAGCCTGATGCCCAAGGGAATGTTTCTTCCCAACGGACGCAAGGACCGGACCTGCGTGATCGTCGATGTCCGCAAGACCAAGAGCGCCAGAGCGGCTGACATCTTCATCCAGATCAAACCGCGAAAAGACTTTGAAGCGTTGTGGACTCTTCGCGCCCTGGCCAAGGGAATCGAACTCGATTCCGAACTGGTGCTGCGCGAGACGGGAGTCGAACTGTCAGTCTTCCAGGATTTGATGACGCGGATGAAGGCGTGCAAGTTCGGCGTGATCTTCTTCGGCATGGGCCTGACGATGACGCGCGGCAAGCACTGCAACAGTGAGGCACTGCTCGCGCTGACTCGCGACATGAACGCCTTCACGCGGTTCACGGCCAAGCCGAACCGGGGTCACGGCAACGTGACCGGTGCCGACAACGTCGTCGCCTGGCGAACCGGCTATCCGTTCGGAGTGAATCACTCGCGCGGTTACGCCCGCTTCAATCCCGGCGAGTACACCACGTCAGACACGCTGGCGAATGGCGAGGCCGACAGCGGCATGACGATCGCCTGCGACCCGATGGCCAACTTCTCGCAACCGGCCCGCGAACACTTGGCCTCGATCCCGTTCATCGCACTCGACACGAAGGAGACTCCCACCACCCGAGCCGCCGCCGTCGCCTTCACCGTTGCCACCTACGGCATCAACACGGGCGGCACCGTCTACCGCATGGACGATGTCCCGATCCCCCTCCGTCCCGCCTTCCCCTCGCCACACCCCAGCGACTTCGACGTACTGACGAACATCGAACAGCGAGTGAAGAAAATTCTGGGCGTGACAGCGTAAGAACTTGAATCTGGTGGCATCAATGAAACAGGAGCAGCAAATGACGACAGAAACGCTGGTTGCTGGCGACGCCAAGGAAAGGCTGGCCGAGTCGCTTGATCGCTTGATAAAGCGAACCCGCGACCCCCAGGAAATGAAATGGGCCGCCGAACAGATGGATCGGATGCGTGAGGAGATTCAGCAGCGCTGTGGCATTGTTAGTCTGGCCGTTGACCTGATTCGGGATGCTCGGGACCAATGAAGTACGTCTTGGATGCATCGATCGCGGTCAAATGGGTTTTGCCTGAAAGCGACTCATCTTTGGCAAAGTCGCTCCGTGACCGAATTCTCTCCGGTGACATTGATGCAGTCGCTCCGGATACGTTTCTTGTTGAGGTCGCACACGCGCTCACCCGGGCGGAACGTCGTGGGACGATCCCTGCCGGACAGGCTTCGTTTGGGGTACGCCTGATTTCATTAGATGGACCAAACTTGCATCCGTATGTCCCGCTGTTGCCGCGTGCCGTCGAGCTTTCCTCAATGAAGCGAATCGGTGTCTACGATTGTCTCTATGTCGCATTGGCAGAGGAGCTGGATTGCGAACTAGTGACCGCAGACGCCAAGCTTGTGAATGCGTTTTCCGAATCATCTCGGATCGTTTTATTGTCTGACCTGTAGAGCCGATTCACCGGAGACTTGAAGCAAATCCCCTCACCCTAACCCTCTCCCCGCAAGGCCGGGGCGAGGGGACATTAGAAGACTCAACCGAGACATTGCACACCCATGACTTCACCTGACTACACGAAAATTTCGCAGGGCACTGTTTACGATCCGGCCAACGGCGTGGATGGCGAAGTGCGCGATATCTGGATCGCTGACGGACGGATCGTTGAGGCTCCGGCCGATCCGGCCATCAGGGCCTCGCGCGTGATTGATGCCAGCGGGCTGGTGGTCATGCCCGGCGGCATCGACATGCACTGCCACATCGCCGGGCCGAAGGTCAACGTTGCTCGCAAAATGCGGCCCGAGGAGAAGCGCAAGGCGGAACTGATTCACAGCACGAAGCTCACGCACAGCGGCACGATGGGGAGCGTCCCCAGCACGTTCGCCACCGGGTACAAGTACGCGGGCCTCGGCTACACGACCGCCTTCGACGCGGCGATTCCTCCCCTGGGAGCACGCCACGCTCACGAAGAATTCGACGACACGCCGTGCATCGACAAGGGGATTTACCTGCTGATGGGGAACAACCACTATGTCATGCAATGCCTCCAGAAAAATGAACCTGAGAAACTGAAGGCGTTCATCGGGTGGCTGCTGACGGCCGCGAAGGGGTACGCCCCGAAGCTCGTCAATCCGGGGGGCGTTGAGGTCTGGAAGAGCCATCAGGCGGGAAACGTCAGCGGATTGGATTCGCTCGTCGATCACTTCCAGGTGACGCCGCGTCAGATCATCGGTGGAGTTGCGAAAGCGGCGACGGAACTTCGGCTGCCGCACTCGGTCCACATCCACTGCAACAACCTCGGGATGCCCGGCAACTGGGAGACGACGCTGGAAACGATGCGGGCGCTCGAAGGACATCGTGGTCACATCACGCACATTCAGTTTCACAGCTACGGCGGCGGCAACGGCGACGAGAACACGTTCAACAGCAAGGTCATCCCGCTGGCCGAATATGTGAATTCGCATCCCAACATCACGGTCGACGTCGGTCAGGTTCTGTTCGGCGAAACGACCAGCATGACGGGCGATGGGCCGCTCGGTTACTTCCTGTCGAAGGTTTACGGGGGGAAGTGGTTTAGCGGCGACACCGAAATGGAATCGGGCTGCGGCATCACGCCGATCAAGTACAAAAACAAGTCGCTCGTCCATTCGCTGCAATGGGCGATCGGCCTGGAGTGGTATCTGCTCGTCACCGATCCGTGGCGAGTCGTGATGAGCACCGACCATCCCAACGGCGGCTCGTTCCTGGCCTATCCGCAGATCATCCGTTTTCTAATGGACCGCACCTATCGGCAGGACATTCTGAAGACGTGCCCGCCGGAAATCCTCAAGCGATGTACGCTGGCGGACATCGACCGGCAGTACACGTTGAACGAGATCGCGATCATCACGCGAGCCGGCCCGGCCCGCATCCTCGGCCTGAAAAACAAGGGCCACCTCGGTGTGGGAGCCGATGCCGACATCACGATCTACACGCCGCACGAAAACAAGCAAACAATGTTCGAGCTACCGCGATTCGTGATCAAATCGGGCCGCATCCTGGTGGAGCAAGGGGACATCCGCGAAGTGCTCGACGG
>JAYVOX010000692.1:0-3578 GCA_043757695.1 Schlesneria sp. | reverse complement strand
CGCGCGGCATCACGTTGTCGGCCGGGATCAGCACGCTGGTGGTAAGCGTTTTTTACCTCATCCCGCAGATGGTGGGAGCCGGGGCGCTCATCAAGCCGTTGCTGGGGTACTCGCACGAAGTCGGCGTGGTGATGGTCGGCGTGGTCGTCGTGTTGATCGTCGCCACGGCGGGGATGGTCAGTACGACCTACGTGCAGTTCATTAAGGGTTCGCTGCTGGTGCTGTTCAGCACGATCATGACCGGGATGATCTTGAGTCGCGGTCTGACCGTGGACGATCGCCCTGAATCGATGCAGCCACAGACGATTCTCACGAAGCCAGATGGCTCGAAGATCATCAACGGACTGCCGCACGGTCACAAAGCAGGTGAAGCCGACTTGAGGCCGGTCGGTCACATCAGTCGATTGCCGGACGGCAAAAAAACGACGGGCCCACTCAGTCCGGCAGGCTATCTCGCCACGTTGCAGCGCAGCGATGTGGTCACGTGGAAGAAGGAGACGAAGAAGACCGACGAAGGGGAACTCGTGACCTATACGCCGCAGGTCACTCCCGGTGAGAAGTTGCTTCGTCCCGGCAATAGTCCGACGTTCAAGGGTCTGCAAACGAACTCGCTGATGGCGCGGTTGGACTTCATCTCGCTGATGCTCGCGCTGTTCGGCGGGACGGCGTCGTTGCCTCACATTTTGATTCGCTATTACACGGTGAAGGATCAGGCGGCGGCGCGGCTCAGCACGGTGGTCGGCATCGCGACCATCGGCTTCTTCTACGTGCTGACGCTGTTCCTGGGACTGGGAGCCATGACGAGCGGCACGCTGGACCTGACCGACTCGAACATGGCGGCCCCGCTGCTCGCGAAGAGCTTTGGCGAACTGTTGTTTGCCATCATCTCGGCCATTGCGTTCACGACGGTTCTCGGCACGGTGAGCGGCCTGATCGTGGCGGCCAGCGGCGCGGTGGTTCACGATCTGCTGACGAGCGTGATGCGGATCGAGATGAACGACCACAGCAAGGTCCGCATCGGCAAGATTGCGGCGGTGGTCGTGGGAATCGTGGCGATTCTGCTCGGCATCCTCTTCAAGGGGATGAACGCGAGCTTTCTGGTCGGCTGGGCGTTCAGTGTGGCGGCGTCGGCCAACCTGCCCTCGCTGATGATGCTGCTCTTCTGGAAGGGGACGACGAAGCAGGGGATCACGGCGGCGATCTTCGTCGGGATGATCAGTTCGCTCAGTTGGATTCTGCTCAGCGCGGAAACCTTCGAGAAGGTCTACAAGTACCCCGCCTCTCAAGCGGCCGAGTTGGCGTGGGTTCCGTTCAGCCAACCGGGCCTGGTCACAATTCCGCTCGGGTTCCTGACGCTGATCGTTGTCTCGCTGCTGACAAGACGCAAGCTGATGGAAGCATAAACTCCGTTCGACGCCGAGGTAGCCCTGTGATCGAAGCTGTTCGGCTCGGTCTACAACATGCCGATTTTCGGCTCTTAGGCGACCGGCAGGAATTGTTCGATCCACCAGGGCACTTCCCAGTTTCAAAGTAGATGGGGATGAAAGTCTGAGGCTCTGATAGGAGAGTGGTGTTTGTGACGAAGAACCACCTCTTTTTCGGGAGCCTCAGACGTGAGCAATGTAACCGTGTTTGTGGGTTTGGACTATCACCAGGCGTTTGTGCAGATGTGTGTCATGGATGCAAACGGGACGATGTTGGCGAATCGCAAGTGCGCGAATTCGGCGGCGGCGTTGGTCGAGGGAGTGAGGACGCTGACTTCCGGGGCGTCTGTCGCGGCGGCGGTCGAGTCGTGTTGCGGGGCGCCCGATCTGGCCGAGGAACTGGTGGCGGCGGGCTGGCAGGTCTCGCTGGCTCACGCGACGTACGTTCACAAGCTGAAGCAGAGTCCCGACAAGACGGATTGGTCCGACGCACGGCTGTTGGCCGACCTGCTGCGGGTCGGTTATCTGCCGAAGGTCTGGCTGGCTCCGGCGACGTTGCGGCAACTGCGGCACGTGGTGCGTCATCGTCAGCAACTGGCCCAGGCGCGGCGGTCGGCGAAGCTGCGGGTCACCGCGCTGTTGCGGGCCGAGCGGATCGAGTTCACCGGCTCGCGCTGGACGAAGGCGTGGATCAAGGCGGTCCGCAGTTGTGACGGGCTGGGCGAACAAGGCCTGTGGGTCGTGAACCAGTTGCTGGACGAGATCGACCACGTGCAGTCGCGCATCACGGCCGTCGAACTGCGTCTGCGCGAACTGACGCAGAGCGACCCGTTCGTCGCGAAGCTGTGCGAGATGGCGGGCATCGGTCTCGTGACGGCGGTCACGCTGCGGGCCGAACTGGGAACGATGAGCCGCTTCCGCTCGGGCAAACAGGCCGCGCGGTTCTGCGGACTGACGCCGCGCAACGCATCCAGCGGTTTGAAGCAGGCCGACGCGGGCCTGGTCTGCGCGAGCAACGCGGCGCTGCGGGCCGTGCTGATCGAGGCGGCTCACCGACTGATCCGCTTCGACCCGCGCTGGTCCACGCTCGGCCAGTCGCTGAAGGCACGCGGCAAACCGGGCAGCGTCGCCGCCGCCGCGGTGGCCAACCGCTGGGTCCGCTGGCTCTATCATCAACTCCTCCCGCTGGCCGTGTGACCAACCCTGCCACCCCCCGTTGTGCCGCACCGAATCGACCACTGTCCTCACCGTTCACCGCCGACAACGAAAACCAGGCCGACAACGAAAACCAGAAAACCGAAAACCTCCGGGAGGGAACAGACAGAACAACCTGAAGACCAAGCGAGACCAAGACACCTTGGAAGGGAAAGACAACCGACTTCGTGATCTCTCGATTTGACACGCTCGAACCCACCCTGGGCGGCCTGACAACAGACCGACTCGATTGTAGATGGGGCAGTCGAATCGCACCTCGAAACCACCCACTTGGGCCACCGGCCTCGCCGGCACGCTCGGATAGAAGAATGGGATCCCACGAGTCACCAGCCGTTCCCAGCAATTTCAACCGACCACCCCTTGACGAACCAATCACTTTCATAGAAGGGTGGGTCGAGTCTTCAAGCCCACCTTGGCCACCAACGAGTTCCGGTGGGCCTCGCGGACTCGACCCACCCTACATCTACATCTACATCTTGCCTGAATTCAAACAGGCATTGGCCCTGGGTGCTCGATGGAGCGCGGTCTGAGATCTTCACCTGACAAACTCAGAAGCCGGCGCGGCGAATGTGTTCGCTTTCCGCCGAGTTCTGAATTTCTCGCGGGGAGGGTGGCAGTGAAGCCTCGGGAGCGGGCTTCTCCGGCATGGGCGTTCCATCCAGATTCTCGACCGGGGCTGGCATCGTCTGCTGGAGGGGCGCTACCGTGCCGTAGTCATACTGACAATTGACACCCATCGCGCCCGGGATGCCACCCTGATTCGCAAACAGGTTCGCTTGATAGGGCGGTGCCACGATGTGCCATTGCGCGGGGACCGGTCGCTGCGGGACCATATTGGGATTTGGTTGCCAGTATGGAACGTGCTGATAATAAAAGCCTAGTTGAGTCGTGTCGGTTGGTTGATAGACCATTGGATAGCCACCGGCCAATCCGCCGCCT
>JAYVOX010000691.1:0-3585 GCA_043757695.1 Schlesneria sp. | reverse complement strand
TCGCGCTACCTGTCGCGGAGCGACAGGGCTACCTTCGGGCGAATGATCGCACTCGTCTCACCGCAGATACGTCTCCAGCCACTCGACCAACTTCGCTCCCGCTTCATCGGGGATCGAGTGTCCTTGGCGATGATTGAGCATCCCGAGGCGAGGTCGTTCGCCGTAGAGGCGATAGACGGGGAGAGCCGCTTCGATCAGCGGCCAGCTTCGCTCGCCATCGGCCGCACCGGGACCAGACTCACCGCCGAGGATCAGGAACGCACGGGGAGCAGTCAGCGCGAGCAACTCGTGATGGTTTCGCTCGAAGTTCGCCGCGCGACATTGCGGGCCGAGATACCACGAGGCGTCCCAATTGGTCGATCTCAGCGTCAAGCCACCTTCGCTCGCGACGGCGGCTTTGATCCGCTCATCGAACGCCGCGAGATACAGGACCTCCTTCGCACCCAGCGAATGCCCGACCGCTCCAAGTCGCGCGGCGTCCACATCGGGCTGAGCCGCAAGGATGTCGGTCGCACGCCGTGCGTCGTACAGCATCTTGTGCATCCCGAGCGTCTGCGGATGTCGCTCGCGAAATTGATCGACCGCGTGCTGATATGTCTTGGCATCCTGCCACAGGAAGCAGCGCGGGCAGATCACGATGAAGCCGCGCCGCGCGAGACCCAGCCCGAGATGTCGTGACTCACGCCCCTCGACTCCCGCAATTTCGTCGATGGTTTTGTCGGTCGTCGAGTGGAGCGCGACGATACCGGGCCTCACGCCGGGATACTTCGTCGCGTCGGGTCGCAACAGATATGCCTCCACAAACAAGCCCGCTTCACATTCGTAACGAATCCGTTGTCGAGTCACATCGGGCAGCGACTCGCTTTTCAGGACGTCGATCTGAGTGCTGGCGGGAGCGATGGGCATCGGTCCCAAGAATGACAGCCACGCCTCGCGCAGAACCTCTCGCTGTCGGTGCCATCCCGCACGATCACGGATCACTTCGCCACCACGGGTCGCGAGCAACGGCTTGACCGTGCCGACATCAAAGGGCGAGGGCTTTTCGGGCGGTCGTTGCACGTCCACCAGCCAACTCACGTTCCGCTCCGCCGCACGGCACGAGACCGATTTGAAACCGATCGCGGTCTCGTGAAGAAGGACGACCAACGCCAGAGAGAGAATCGCGAAGACGTGCCGCATGAAACGCATCCTTGAACGAACCGAGGGATCGACACCGCCGTGGTTAGGGAAACCTTGCCTATGTGCAGTGGTGTGCCGTCACCAAAGGGCATTTCCAGCAGAGTGACGAGTCTCGAAGTCTGTTTGACAAGGTAGCCCTGTCGCTCCGCGACAGGAAGCGCGTCGCGGAGTGAGCGTTCGATGGCGAACGGGCTCTGTCTGCGATCCGATGTTTATTTTGCGTTCACGCCACCTATCGCGGAGCGACAGGGCTACCTTCAATGAGCAATGCCGCCCGTCCACATCTGATCGTTGAGACCCTCGTTTCGTCCGGTGCGCGCGACCGCTAGAATCCGAGCCGGTCTCGGAGACTTATCTCGCCTCTGTCGTCTCGTCTCGCCTGCGCGGCGCGATCTGCGGCACGTCAAACCCCTCAACGGACGGAGAGTCTGCATGTCGAACTCACTGCGCGGACAGTGCTTGGTGGCGGCCAAGTCACTGCGCGATCCTCACTTCTATAAGACGGTCGTCCTGATGCTCGAACATTCCGAGCAAGGGGCGACCGGAGTGGTCCTGAACCGACCGTCGTCCGTGCGCGTCGCGCACGCTTTGTCGGGACACTTCACCATTCCCGATACCGACGATCCGGTCTTCATCGGCGGTCCCGTCGAGCCGACGGCACTGGTGATGTTGCACGATGCGGAAGCGGTCGGTTGTTCGGAGTCCTCTCCCGCCCCAGGTGTCTTCGTGGGAGGGAGCGCCGAGTCCTTCGAACGCGTGCTGCTCTCCGATGCCGACAACGTGGACGGCCGACCGCACTTTCGCGTCTTCTCGGGCTACTCGGGTTGGAGTTCCGAGCAACTCGAAGGCGAGATCGAACGCGGCGATTGGCTGGTCCATACGAGCAGCCACGAACTGGTCTTCGAGACCGATCCGTACGAGGTCTACGAAGTCGCGCTCGAACAACTCTTGAAAGCCGACTCCGTCATGCCCTACCGCATGAAAGACGCCTCACGAAACTGAAGGCACAGCAACCCGTGGCACGCTCCACTGGCAGGGTTGTCTCGCTCGCTCAACCTACAGCGCACCACTGCCGGTCAGGACCACGCGGATCGTGCGGAACATGATTTTGAGGTCATTCAGATAGCAGCAGTTCTGAAGATAGAGCAGGTCGAGGTTCACCTTCCGCTGGAAGCTTTCGATGTTGTTGTCGTAGCCGTTGATGACTTGTGCGAGTCCCGTCAGGCCCGGCTTCAGACCCAGTCGGTTGATGTAGTTCGGGATCTCCGCCGACAGCTTGTCGATGAACTCCGGGCGTTCGGGGCGCGGTCCCACGAGAGACATCTCACCACGCAACACGTTCCATAGTTGAGGCAACTCATCCAACCGAGTTTTTCTCATGAACCGGCCGATGCACGTGACGCGCGGGTCGCCCTTCACGGCAAACTGAGCACCGTTCTTTTCGGCGTCGATCCGCATCGTCCGAAATTTGTAGAGCGTAAACGGCTTTCCATAGCCGTCGTCGCGACGCCGATTGATTCCGGTGCCGCGTCGTTCGACGCCATCGGGCAAGTCCACTTCTGCATCGCGCTGACGGCGGTCGCGTTTCTTCTGTCGCAGGTTCAAGCCCACACGTTGCTGGCTGAAAATGATCGGACCGCGCGAGGTCAAACGGACGGCCAACGCCACCAACAACAGGACCGGAGACAGCAGGATCAACATCGTCGCCGAGACCACGACATCGTTGATCCGTTTCAGCACCCGCGTCGTCTCGCCCAAACACCGCGTGTTACGACGTGGCCGCTCCAAGCGGAGACGAGTCAACCATTCCGTCGAGGGCAGGTTGTCGTCCGCGACATAGTGGTCAAACAGGTCCGCGAACTCGTCCCTGATCGGGACGACGGACGGCTCCAAAACGGTCGAACTCATGGGGGATTCCTCACACCGAACGAACGGCCCAACCAGACGGATTCCAACCGCCAGCCTCACCGTCAACGATAGGTCACGCTCACACGAACGTGCGCTGAAGTCATTCCCCAAACACCCTTTTCCCCAACGCGGCCGCTCCGATTGCAACGACCCTGCCAATCGTGCGGCCAGAACTTACTCGTGAAGGGAGACGTAGGCTGCGTGGCGTCTTCGCAACGCACCACTGTTTGGTGAGAGACTGAAGCACCGCAATCTTCTTCACGACCGTGGTGCGTTCTGAAGACTCCAGCGAGGGCTATGCCTCAGACCGAAGACAAGTCATTTCTAATTTCTAATTGGTCATTGCGAATTGCGAATTGCGAAAGCATCGACTGCGAGGTCTTCTTCAATTCGCAATTCGGGCTCTCCGCCATTCCTGTTGGCCCGCAGAAATTAGCCGCAGGGCGCTAGCCCCGGTTAAGCGAAATCGAACCGGGGCTAGCGCCCTGCGGCTGATGT
>JAYVOX010000690.1:0-3587 GCA_043757695.1 Schlesneria sp. | reverse complement strand
TGAGCGATGTTGCGCGGTGTGACTCCGCCGAAGTTGAGGGCATTCGCCTTGGGATCAAGGGCCGTGTTCTTCACCTCCTCTGCTTCCTTCTTGACTGCTTGCGATTGCGCCGCCGCTTCCCGAGGAAGGACTCGAATGGTGACGACGACCGGCTCTGGCTCCGACGCGCCGGCCAGCCAGAACGTCATTGTGGTCATGCCCGGTTTCAGACCGCGCAGCCGTTGCGAAGTCGGTGATTCTTGGATCACGTCCACAACTTGGGCGTCGCCGATGGAGATCCTCGGCGTTGGCTGCTGAGTCTTCATCCGCCGATTGGTCCCTTCAATCAACGTCACGAGGCGCGAAAGCGTTTCCGTCCCCGCAATGCGATGAGTCACGACGGGCAGGCGTGCGGCGGCTTGATCGGGCGTGGGAACGACCGTCACCTCAAACGCAGCCTCGCCATTGCGCTTGGTCACTTTGAGCGAGGTCTTTCCCTCGGACACTCCTTCCAGTCTGAGCCGGACTTTGTCTGTTGCCGTCACGTTGATCAACTTGGGATCAAAGCCATCGACTCGGGTCAGCCAGTCATCGAAACCGGCTTCGACGGACGAGCCGACTGGGACGATGACCGATTGCGGCATGGACTTCGTTCCGTCGAACGTGACGACCTTCGGCGGAGCGGCTTGAGATTCTGAAGCGGTGACCTGCACGATCACGTCCAACACGTCTTGGGACTCGTCGAGCGACACCTGCAACACCGTCACACCCGCCACCTTCCCTTGAACCATGACGGCGTTGCCCGACACGCGAATCAGACTCAGCGTCGCATCCGACTCCTTCTCGACGGTACGAATGCGACGAGCGAACAACAGTTCACTGCGCTGACCGACCTGCATCGTGATCGGCGGCAACGGCTTCTCTGCCAGTGACAGACTGAGTTCGCTTTCAGTATCGACCGTGGGGTTCGGCTTGATCCGCACTCGAATGGGTGTCGGCTTGGCATCTCCGACGTACAGCACCTGCAACGTGACCTCCCCCGCCTGTCTGGCTTGGAAGAGATAGTCCGTCGATGTGAGTCGCGTGATGGCCAGAAGATCGGACTTGTTCGGGTCAATCACACCGGCCGGACGCAGAAACGCCTGACGAACCGTTTGCCCCTCGATCAATGAGAGTTCGACGTGCGCCTCTGCGGCTACTGGTGCCACGCGCTTCAGCAGGGATCGAAGCTGCCGTTCATCGGCCAGTCCCGTGACTCGGTCGATCTCCTTTCCCTTCTCCAGCAGCACGAAACACGGAATGGAGGTAACGTTGAACTGGCTCGCGAGGCCCGCCGACTGATCGACATCAACGCTCCGAATCGGCAGTCCTTCACCCACGAGCTTCGCGATCATTGGCTGCATCTGCTGGCAGGGGCCGCACCACTTTGCGGTGAAGAACAGCATTCCCTCGTTGATGTCAGTGACCGCCTTCTGGTCGGGCAGCGCTGCCGTGGGATGAACCGCAGGCTGGTCGCGATCTCTGATGGCGAGCCGTTGCTCCAGCAACTCACTCAACCGCCGCACATCGTCGCGCAACCCGCGCACGTCCTCGCGCAGGGCGGTCAGTTCCGCGAGGTTTCGCTGGCGTGAACGACCGGGTTTGGAATCGTCGGCTGCGGCGAGCGTGATCGTGTCACGACTGGAGTTAGGGGTTGAAGACGACTTCACGGTCGGCAACTGGGGTGGCGGCGGCAGGACTGCGGCGGTTGCCGTTGGAATCTCGCCATCCCGCAACTGGGGGGTCACGATCAACATCGACGGCTGGCCCGGTTGCATGTGGTCGCTGCCGTTGCCCAGGCTGAAAACAACGAGGGCCTCATCGCGTGGCACGAATACCGACAGTCCGGGGGCAGGAAACACCACTGACCTAGCGGGTGGCAACTTCCGATCTAGCCAATTCCAACCGGTTGAGAAAGTCGAGGTGATTTCGAGTCTGGACAAAATCATCAGATGCGTTCCCTCGTGGTACGTGAATGGCGTTACCTTGAATAGCCGATTCACGCTCGACCGAGTTGGTTGCGCCAACACCGGCTGTCGTACCGACAGCGGGTGATGAGCGAGTTGGAACGTGGGCGAGTTCCCCGAGTCAATGACGTTGTTCGACTCGCTCTTAATCGAACCTTGCTTCGATGCCACGACATCTTCGATGAACCGGGAGACATCCTGCTGCGACAGCGTGAATGACAGCCGCGACGCCCCCTTTTGCACCTGCTGCTGAATTACGTCCCGATACGAGGTGTAAATGCTTCGATGGCCTGCAGGCACAGTGAGATGCGGGTAGAAGGTGGTGTATTCATGGCCGATGGATTTAAGACGGTTCTCAACCACCTCATCCCACGGAACCAACTTCCACAGCGGGGACTCTCCGTCCGTAATCAGGGATTCATCGAGCTCCAGCACGCGGACGGTCAGCTCGACTTTGGGCCGGGGCGGAATGAGATCGGGCGTCTCTTCAGCGACTCGGGAACTCGCATCGACGGCGGACGCAGATGGAGGTGGTTCCTCAGCCCAAAGCCCACGAAAATTAAATCCGCTCGCCAGCAGGGTGAGGGCGGTACTCAACAACACTGTCATCCGTGACGCTGTGATCTGTCTGGTCATCGTCGGACTCCGTTCGAGAATGATGGGAAAGGTGTTTGAGGTCTTCATGGTGCAACGCGCTCCTGCAATGAGGCGGCTCGGGTGCGTAGGCGGTGGGCCGTGAAGACAACTTCGGGATCGGGATCGGCCGTGAGCCGAGACTCCAGCCGCGCGAGTTCGAGCAACGTGTGATGCAGGTCGAACTCGATGTCGTCCAACATCCGAGCGGCCAGCGCGTCGTCGTCGGAATCGGTGAGGCTGCTGTCTGCGAGAGCGGTCTCATCGTTCGAGGCGGCTTGAGTCTCGTGGGCTTCGGCGGGGACGATCAGCGTCAGACGCGGGCCGTACAGTCCAACCAACAGTCCCGCCGCGAAGGTCGTCAGCGTGGCGGCGGTTCGGGCGCGAGGCCGTTTCAGCTCGGAGGCTCGTCCGTTTCGCAGCAGCCACTCGATGCGATGAGCCAGCAAACCGGCATGGCCGACCGCGGTGAGGCCCAGCAGCGCGGCTCGACGATCGAGTCGCCATTCGGCGATCTTCGTCAGACAACTCGCCAGCGAGGTCGCCGAGACACGCCGCTCGACGGCCCAATCGTCACACAGCAGTTCGGCCGCCTGCTGCCAGCGCCGTCGCGCCAGAAAGTTCAGCGGCTGAAAGGCGAGACACGTACACAACAACTCTCCCATCCACTGCCACCACGGATCGCGACGAACCAGATGCGCGACCTCGTGCGCCAGCAGTGCTCGCATCTCGGACGACGACAACCGCTGTTCAATCCCGTCAGGCAGCACGATCGTCCAACGAAACAACCCGCACGCGAAAGGCTCGGTGATCGTGTCTTGTCCCCTCGCCCCTTGCCTCGGGCACCGCCGCTTCGGTGGTCGGGAGAGGGCTAGGTGTCTGTCCGGAAAGTCGAAGGCCATACCTTCCGTAGGGTGGGCACTGCCCACCATCAACGACCGATTGTGGTGGGCAGTGCCCACCCTACGG
>JAYVOX010000689.1:0-13492 GCA_043757695.1 Schlesneria sp. | reverse complement strand
ATGGATTGTTCGAAGCGATTGCCCAGCTTCAGGGCCTCGACATTCCTTCGGTCGCGTGGGAGCGAGACATCCTGCCGCTACGGATCGAGGGCTATCTCCCCGAGTGGCTCGATGAGTTGTGTCTGACGGGCGAAGTCGGCTGGGGTCGGATGTTCCCTCCTGTGCGCAATCCCGACCGTGCGAAGCCGATGGCCAGCCTGACCCGCGTTGCGCCCGTGTCGATCTTCCTGCGTCAAGACACCGAGTGGTTGACGGCCAACGCGCCTCAGCCCGATGCCGGAGGACTGAGCAGTCCCGCCGTTGAGGTCGTCGAATTGTTGCAGGCTCGCGGGGCGGTGTTCGCGTCCGACATCCTCGCCGCGACGCGCATGCTGCCGTCTCATTTGGATGATGTGTTGGGGGAGCTTGTCACGCGAGGGTGGCTGACGGCCGACGGCTTCGCCGGGCTGCGAACGCTGATCGCCGACAAGAGGCCTCACGGCCGAGCGGCCGCGCGTCACCGCGCCGAACGAACACGCACGACGCGGATGGCGCTCGGACGTTGGTCGTTGCGAGGCATGGGGGTGTTGCCTGATGTTGCCGGGAAGACCATGGGATCGATGGGAATCATGGGACTGATGCGACCGGCGCATGAGGATCGTCCCGCGAGCACGATCGGGACTGATGCGATCAGCCGAACAGACCACGTTTCGCCGTTGACCGGCATCAATCCCATTCATCCCATGAGTCCCAATCCTTTGCCGCCGCCAACACCATCCCCCACCGATTCCCGTGACCGCGCCAAACGGATCGCCGAGGACTGGGCGTGGCAGCTCCTCCGCCGTTGGGGAGTGGTCTTTCGTGATTTGCTGACGCGCGAATTCGGTGCGCCCTCGTGGTTCGAGTTGCTCCAGGTTCTGAGGCGTCTCGAAGCGCGAGGCGAGATTCGTGGAGGCCGCTTCATCACGGGCGTCGCCGGAGAACAGTTCGCGCTCCCCGACACGATCAGGCAACTCCGACAGCTTCGCGACGAGATGCCGCCTCAGGAAGTGTTGGTCATCACCGCCGCCGACCCGCTCAACCTGATCGGCATTCTGACGAAACACGACCGCATCCCGAGTACCGCCTCGAACCGAGTCGCCTACCTCGACGGCCATCCCGTGGCCAGTCTGCAAGCCGACGAAGTTCGCTGGCTCGCCGCGCCGCCCGGCCATTTGAAGACGGTCATCGAGCAATCATTACTCGGACGTGGCAACCGCGCCGAACACTTCGAACCCGTCGCGAGTGGCTGAATGAGTTGAAGAAGCAGGGCTACGAATCCCACGCAAGAAGACCGACTGCGATTGTGAAAAATGACGTGGTGATGTCCATTAGCGAAGTTGTTTCGAAAGTCTTGCTACAGTTTCCGCAATAGCATCGACTCGCATGAGTGAACTCTTGGCACGCAATCGTCTCCTGAGCAGATTCGCATGATTTGCGATCGTCTCGACAACCGCCTTCAGTTGCGACTTGTGATATATACCTCGACATCCATGAACGTACTCCAACATGGCTTCGAGGTACGCACACTTCTCGTAGAATGATCCGCAAGGCGGGACGACGGCAACTTCATCCAGATACCGAAAGTCTTCGTGATCGAGCAAGAATGAAACGATCATGAAGTTTCCGGGTGACTTCAGTAACCGCAGTTTCAATGCAGTCAGTTCTGCGAGCCACAAAGCTTCGGTCGCCGTCGAAATGTTCAATTGAAGATACCCTTTCCATGCTTCGTGATCTTCACGGGACATATGGAAATGTAAGCCATCGCACTGAATGAAGTATTCTTTCGCTTGAGCGATATTCATAAAAACCTCGTCGAAGCGAAACGCAAGGTATCTGCAATCTACTTTCAACTGGACCTAGTCAGTGGCCAAAACCAGCCGACATCAAACTGACCTTCGGTTCAGCATTTACTGAATGCGAGAGGGCGCGTTGATTTTGATTCAAACTCATTTCGCATCACAGTCGTGCAGATTTGCGAGATTAGTGGTTCCTACTCTTCCTTCTGCTGCTTCTTCTCCCGAACAAGCGATCTCGCTCGGCCGGTTTTCGGGTTGATGGTCAGGTTGAGGTCTTCGTTGTCGGCGACGAAGAAGACGAAGCCGTTGAACATCTCGTCGTAGGTTTGCCGGCCCCACGGAACGGTTCGTTTGGGGTCGGGGTTGTACGGATTGAAGGTCGAGTTGTCGTAATGGGCCAGCGCTTCGATGCGGGTGCCCTTGGGGAGCCGCTTCTTGCCCGGTTCAATCTCGTAGCCCAACTGCCATTCAAAGTTGTAGTTCGGAATCTGAAGCAGCGTTTCGCGCGGTTGGTTGGGAACGTCGGCGAAGAAGGTCACGTCCTTGCCTCGCAGGTGCATGTGCGTGAACAGGCCGAGCAGCGTGATGTCGTGATCGAGCGTGTGACTGGAGCGGACGGGAAACGCACCGTGTCCCGGTTCGATCCCCAGTCGGTGCGGATCGAGCAGGAAATGTTGGAACTGCTTGCGGACCGTGCGCCTGGGGTAACGGAAGCCGACCGAGATGCGACAGCGCTCTTCCTTGCCGGTCGTGGTGTAGTAGATCTGCAGGCCGAGCGCGGCAAACTTCGGGATCATCAAGGCCACGCCGTTATTGAAATCGCCGAGGTCCATCGGCTGTCCGCCGGGGACGTGTCCGGTGATGAAGGTTTCCTCGCCGACTCCCTTCGTTGTGATGTAGGCCATGTTGCAGTGATGGACCACGGCCGGGTTGTCAGGTCGGATCTCGACCGCCTCGATCCAGGTGTCGCCGAGGAAGACCTGCGGCAGGACGACGTTGCGGTACTCGACAAAGCCCGTCGCGGGGATCGTGTGTTCCTCCAGCATCGTGATGACGAGATCGGGTTCGCCGATTCTCCATTTGGATGTCGGCAATTCGGGCGGCGCGGGGGCGTCCTGCGGGTCGCCCTCTCCTCGCCCGGCCCGGACCCACCGCACGAGCGTCTCCCGTTCGGCGCGAGTGAGCGAGGGATCGTTCTGGAACGTGCCGGGCTTGGCCTGTGCAAACCACGGCGGCATCCGCTGATCGACGACGACTTCGGCGAGCATCTCCGCATGAGCGGCGGAATCGGCAAACGACAGCAACGAAAACGGAGCGGCCGCATCGGCACGGTGGCAGGCGACGCAACGTCGATTCAAAATCGGAGCGACATCCCTGTGAAACGTCGGCGCGGGCGTGTTGTCGGCGGGAGGCTCGGGCGCAGTGATCAGGCAGCCATCGACCGGCGTCTGGGCGACGGAAACCGCGCGGTCGGCCAACACGTCGTCCAACGCCTCTTCGAGATCGCGCCGCGTTGGTTCGGGACGCGACCCGCCGAGACGCAGTTGGTCGTCGATGCGGCCTCGATAGACGAGCTTCTTCTCCGCGTTCAGCACGACGACTTCCGGAGTCCGTTCGACGCCGAGTCCCTTCACGCACGAGAGGTCCGTGTCTTTGACGAAGGGAAACGCCGCGTCGAACTCGAGGGCCTGCGCCGCCATGTCGCGGATCGTGTCGTCGGGACCGACATTGACCGCCACGAGTTGTACTTCACGCGGGCCGAAGCGGGCGTCGAGGTCGATCAACTTGGGCATCGACTTCCGCACGAGCGGGCATTGCGTCGTCGTGAAGACAAACACGTAGGCCCGCTTCGTCCCCAGATCGGCCAGTGATCGCGACAGGCCCCGAATGTCCTTAAACCGCAGATCGGCAATCGCGTCACCGACGGCGGGCTGGCGATCCGCTCCCTGAGCGGGGTGGAATGTCAAACAGACGGTGAGCAAGCACATCATCCACGCTCGCATGGCGGCATCCTCAATTCGAGTTTTCTGCCCGACGATAACCATACCTCGCGTGGGCTGAGGTGAGACGTAGCGGCACCTCGCCAGAGTGCGGATGTGAAGCTCAAGCAGCCCACGTTCTGGCGAAACGTGGCTACATTCAAATATCTCACTTTGGGCCGTGCAAAGTATAGATACTCGACGGAGTGGATAGGACCGAGCCTGCTTGGGGTCTGGGCCGCAGCCGTTCCGGGCATGACTGACTCTTGCTCCCTCCCCTCGGTGGGGAAGGGGATGACGTGGATTAGAGCCGCAACTCCTCATCGCCCCCTCCCTAACCCCCCGCCGAGGGGAGGGAATAAACCCAAGATCGGGAAGCGATTGCGGACCAGTTCTTTGGTATCGATCGTGTCCATGATGATTGCAACGCTGGGCAGAAAGCGTGACTCGCGTTTGATACCATCCCGCCCGGAGGGACGAATTCGCGATGGCTCTTTCGGTCGATGACTTTTTGACGCGTCTGAACGATTCGGGATTGATGACCTCGGCGGAGGCGCGCGTACTGGTGGAGGCGCTACCACCAGACAAGCAGCCGCAAGACGTGAATCAACTGGCACAAGAGTTGGTTCGTCAAAAGAAGCTGACGGCCTATCAGGCGCAGCTGGTTTATCAGGGCAAGGGGAAGTCACTGGTCCTGGGCAACTATGTCATCCTCGACAAGCTGGGGCAGGGTGGCATGGGGATGGTGCTCAAGGCCGAGCACAAGCGGTTGAAGCGGTTGGTGGCGATCAAGGTGATGTCGCCGGCAGCGGTCAAGACGCCGGATTCCTTGAAGCGGTTTCATCGCGAGGTCGAGGCGGCGGCGAAGCTACGGCATCCCAACGTTGTGGCCACCGACGATGCCGATGAAGCCAAGGGGACGCACTTCCTGGTGATGGAGTATGTCGAGGGGAGCGATCTCTCGGTACTGGTCAAGAAGCAGGGCCCCCTTTCGGTGGAGAAGGCGGTCTCCTGCATCGTGCAGGCGGCGAAAGGCCTAGAGTTCGCTCACCAACAGGGCGTGATTCATCGTGATATCAAACCTGCCAATCTGCTGGTCGATGCGAAGGGGACGGTCAAAATTCTCGACATGGGTCTGGCGCGGATCGAAGGGGAGACGGGTGCCCAGGCGGAACTGACGAGCACCGGCGCGGTGATGGGGACCGTGGACTACATGGCTCCCGAGCAGGCGCTGAGCACCAAGACGGCCGACGCGCGCAGCGATATCTACAGTCTGGGCATTTCGCTGTGGTATCTGCTCACCGGCAAGTGCGCCTACGACGGCGACACGCTGATGGCCAAGCTCCTGGCGCATCGCGACGCGCCGATTCCGTCGCTCAGCCAGGCGCGCGGTGAAGTCCCTGCTGCCGTCGATCAGATCTTTCGCAAAATGGTTGCCAAGCGGGCGCAGGACCGCCACCAGTCGATGACCGAAGTCATCCGTGATTTGGAGGGTTGCCAGAGCGGCTCCGCATCGGCGGTTCGAGTCAACCCGCCGGCGACGACCGACGATTCTCAGTTCAATGCGTTTCTGAATACTCTCAACGCATCTCCGGGAGCATCCGTGGCCGTGACCAAGTCGCGGTCCTCCAAAGCCTTGCCCACCGACGAAGCCTCCGCTGCCGAGGCGACGTTGCTGACCGGCGACCTGACGCTGCCGACCGATCCGCAGTTTCAAACGTCGCTCAGTTCGCAGGCCAGTCGCCGGGGAGCGACAGGTCAGCGGCCGGGCCAGCGCCAGAAAGCCGCGAATGCCTGGTGGCAGGACCGTCGCGTGCAAGTTGGCGGAGTCGGCGCGGTCGCTTTGCTGTTGATGCTGGTTGTGATGTTCCAACGTCCCGCTCCGACGACGACACCGAAACTCCCCGCTGTCACTTCAATTCAAGCATCCGCCAATCAAAATCCCGTCCCCGGAGTACGCTCGCTGACTCCAATAGGGCGGACTGGTCATCACGCAATCGATGCTACTCTCCGGCAACGTCTGCAACACATCCAACGCATCGCCACACAGAAACAACGGCTTGATCGCCGCTCCCTCCAAATAAGCATCCGCCGTTGCATCTTCGTTCGCCAACAGGCTACGCATGAGACTCTGACTCCGTTCGGTCATCGAGTTTGATTCGGTTTGAAAACGATACCGGCCGACGCCCGCATCAACAACACGGCTACACATCCCACACGGGCCACGGATTGAAGTCTAGGTGATCGTTCTCGATGATGTCGCGCAGAGTGCCCGTTGTAACTCTCTGTTGCTTTGACGACGGTCATTGGCAAAACGCGGCGTGCGGATCACTCTTTTCCCTTCCGAGTTTGAGCGACCACTCCATGAACATCATCAGCCTACTCAACCAAATCACCTCGCACGAAATCGTCCTGCCGGCCATTCAGCGCGACTTCGTGTGGGATGCCTCGAAAATCACAAAACTTCTGGACTCGATCATGCGGGGCTATCCCATTGGCATCGTGCTGATGTGGGAGACGTACGGCGAGATACAGTATCGCCGGTTTGAAACCGCGACGCGGAAGGACAATCGCGCTGCATTCTTTGACAACACGGAACGCAAGAAGTTGAAGGTCGTTCTCGACGGACAGCAACGTTTGCAATCGCTCTATGTCGCCCTGTTTGGTCAGTACGAGGACAAGTACCTCTACTTTAATGTCCTAAGCGGACGCCATTCCGACGATTTTGACGATGACTAATTCCGGTTCTGTTTTCGCACGGCAGACGATGCACACGAGTCGAATTCCCTTTCCAAGCAAATGGTCGAGGAGTGGGACCAAAACGATGAACCACTCGAATCCGATTACCTGGTGAAGGTTGCGGATCTTTTCTCATGGTCACCAATCGAGAAGCAGAAAGTTCGACAGCGTGTTGCGGATGAACTCAAACTCACGGATGAGGATCGAAATCGCCTTGAGTTGAACTTCGCAAAACTGGGCGAGGTACTGACGAAGGATCAGAACATTTTGAAATCGTTGATCATCGACGAAAACAAAATGCCGAATAGTCCGGAACGGCAGACGGAGTCTGATGTCTTGGAGATATTCGTAAGAATAAATCGGCAAGGGACACCCTTGAGTCGGTCAGACCTAATCTTCAGCATGTTGAAATTGAACTGGAAGGAATCGGCTACTGCTCTACCGGACTTTGTGGACGCAATCAACGAAGGCAATTCGTTTGAACTCAATGTTGATTTCGTGATCCGTTGTCTGTTTGCCGTGTCCGATCTTGGGACTCGCTTCGATATCGACCTGTTGCGGCGCAAGAGCAACATGGAGTTGATGCAGCAGAACTTCGGCAAGTGCTGTGAAGCGATTCAATCGACGATCGACAACGTCCAGCAGCACTGTTGGATATCCAACAGCAAGGCGATTGGCGGCGAACAAAATCTGATTCCGTTCGTGTACTATTTTTCGCGGCTACCCAAGTGCGAGCTTCCGAACAGTCAGACGTCGAACTTTCGCAAGGCACTATTTCTGTTCGCTTTCTCGTCTCCATTCTCGCGTCACGCAGATAGCCGTTTGACAAAGTTCATTCGGGAGGCGCTCCAACCGATATTCGAGAACTCGGACGACAGCTTTCCATTCTCCGATGCAGTGCTATGGGTTAGATACTGGGAGCATATCGAGCAATGGGACGAGAATGTCCTGAGGCGTAACCCGCGCCTAGTGATGCATCTGATTCAGAATCATGGCGGCGGAAAAAGTCACCATGCTTTGAACTCGCGAGAAATGGATCACATCTTTCCGCGATCCGAACTACAGAAACAGGGAGTGGAGGAGCCGGAGATCAACCATTTCGCAAATCTGTGGATGCTTCCAAAGGGAAAGAACATCAACAAGAGCAACCGCCACCCGAAGAAGTATTTTGAAGACGTATCCGATGACGAGTTGGCTCGTGCTTTTATTGATCGTGACCTTCTTGACTACAGGAGGTTTGGAACCTTCACGCGAGAACGCGGTGCCAAGATATTGGCGGCGATTGAGAAGAAAACTGGTTTGTCTCAAAAGGATTTTGAGAGCGATTCGTAGGTGCTTTTGTCGTTTGAGCTATCCGCAAGGGAAAGAGTTGATGGCACACATCCGTGCCTCTCGAAACGGACGCGATGTCACGTTGGATGCGACGGAGACGTTGACTCCAGACTCACCGACCGAGGGATATATGCGCTGTCTCGCGCCCGACGTGAGGTAACTCAAACTCTTCCTGAAGATTATCTCAGGACTCAGGCGAACGGGTTGCGAGCCGGGCGGTTGCGGAGGCTGTTGGCTTCTAAATCGAGACCACCAGCGGGGTCGATGAAGACTTCTTTGATCGGATCCCACGACAGCTTGCGGTTGAGAATCCAAGCGATTGCCGCTGCGTGACAGACCGTGTGCGAACGACGCATGACCTCGGCGTTGGCGATGGGCTTGGCACGCGACTTCACGCAGTCGAAGAAGTTGCGAGCGTGGATCGAGGCGTCGAGCCCCTTCGCCAGCTTGGCGGTTTCTGAGACTTCCTTTTGCAGAGATTCGGGAGTCAGATCCATGCCGCCGTTGTCGCCGGTTTCGACGGAGCCTTCATCACCGACGAACCGGATCGGACAAGTACCAAGCTTCGTGTTCCAGTTCGGGCCGCGATTGCCGAACGGCTCCTTCAAGAAGTCGATGACCAATTTCACGCCGCTCTCGTAGCGGCAGGTGACGTTGGTTGGGTTCGGCTCGAACTCGGTGGGCGACGTGTTGTCGGCATTGATGGCCCACTGGCACAGATCAACGGTGTGAGCGCCCCAGTCGAGCAACCGCGCTCCCGAGTCAAAGTCGTAGAGGCCGCGCCAACCGCCGCTCACGTACTTCGCGTTGTAAGGACGCCACGGCGCGGGGCCGAGCCACAGGTTCCAATCACACACATCGCGCGCCGGTGTCGGTTCGGGTGGCAGCCAGTCGTTCCCCAGCGTCGGCACATAGACCGGGGCATACAGCGTATGAATCTTTCCGAGCTTCCCGGACTGAGCGAGTCTCACCGCCTCGATGAAGTTGGGAACGCTGCGGCGTTGAGTGCCGGCTTGGAAGACTCGATTGGTCTTCTTGATGGTGTCGGCAAGCGCCTTGCAGATGTCGATGGTGATGCCGCAGGGTTTCTCGCTGTAGATGTCCTTGCCCGCTTCGGCCGCCATGATCGACGCGGCTCCGTGCCAGCGATCGCCGGTCGCGATCAGGACGGCGTCGATGTCTTTGCGATCGAGGATCTCGCGGAAGTCGCGATAGAGTTTGAGGTCTTGGTTGCCATAGTGCTTATCGACGATCTCCTTGCCGGCATCGCGCCGCGACGCCTGCACGTCGGCGATCGCCACACACTGCACGTCGGGCATGGGGAGTATTCCCCCCAGCACGTACTTGCAACGCGGTCCAATGCCGATCACTCCCAGCGTAATCCGCTCGCTGGCCGCAGCCTTATTCGGCTCAAGCCCCAGCGCGCGGCCGGGGATGATTGTTGGCAGGGCAGCCATTCCCACGGCGGCGGCGGAACGAACGAGGAAGTCGCGACGATTCGTGCTGTTGATCTCAGGCATTTTCTTTTCTCCCAGACAAAGTGAGTTGGTGAGTCATTCTCGCCCGTGGAACTGTTCTTCGTGAGGCAGCGCGTTGACTTTCCATGTCGCGGGATAGAAGCGGACGATGCGACCGGGGCGATGGCCTTCCAGCAACATGCAACACTTCACTTTGATCTGCACGCCGCTGCTGCCGGGTTCGAGCGATGCCTTGCCGATGCTCAAGATGTTGCCTCCCTTGCGATCGTTGACCGGGTCATACGTCATGAGGCACTCCCGAGCCACGGCGATGCCCCCTTTCGGAGCTTTGGGGTCATCCTCCTTCTTGGAGAATGGCCAGCCGTGGGGTTCCTCATTGATGCCGTTCAATTCGGTGAAGAGCAGCGGATCAATGCCGCCGAAAAACGTGATGGTGACAATCTGCGCCTCGTCATCGCCGGCGTCGATCCAGCCGGGCAGGCCACGTTCGCGGATGTGATTGCGGTGACGTTCCAACTGTTGCGCCGTCGCCAATTGGCGACTCGGTTCGTCGAGCCAGATCTCCAGAATCCGGCCCGGGCCATAAAGCGTGCCCCAAGTGATGTTGAACTGCACGGTCTGACCGACCTCCAACGACTCCAGAGTTCCGAACCCATTGCCAGTCAACACGCGAGTGCTGGAGAGCAAGTCGAACAGCTTGGACTTCCCGACAGCAGCGCCATCACGTTGCAGCGTGACGGTGATTTTCTTCTCGGCCAAGTTGACGGCATCGATCTTCCAAATCTGTTTCTGTCGGGCGTGGTAACTGAATTCGTCTTCCAGTCGGAAGCAGCGTTTGAAGGCGACATCCGGGGTGACTCGGCGATAGGCGGTTGTCGGTGGCGGAGACTTATCATCCGGTGCCTTCAGGTAGAACAAACCATGCAGGTGCGTGCCCAATGGAATGTCTTGCAAGGCGGCAGGAGCACCGTGGTAATAGATCGAACCATAGGGCAGCATCGCGCTGTCCAGCGGCAGATCAAAGACGCCTCGGTCCTGACTGTCACTGCGATCGACGCGCAGATGAAACCGGCGTTCCAAGTGATCCACTTGAATGAGCTCACCGGAAATCGCGTGTGCCGAGTTCACAGGCGGAAACTTGCCATCGACGAGCGGAAACCACGGCAGCAATTTGTCGGGATTGTCGTCCGTGCGAAATTTCGGCGCGTCCGCGGCCTGCAAGAACGCGACGGAGAGACTCAGACAGAGGCCGGTGAAAAGCACGAGAGTTTGGTTTGGCATAGTGTGGTGCCGCGTTGAGTTTGAGATCAGATTGAGCCGCAAGGCGCTAGCCGCGGGTAAGGGTCTGTATTCGACCAGAACCGGCGGCTAGCGCCTTGCCGCTCACTAAACGACTACACGAATGGCGAATGTGATCCGTCGACCGGCAATCAGACGATTTTCGAAATCGCGCCGAGGCTGTCCTGAAACTGCTCGGTCTCCACATCGACGCGCTGTAACATCGTGAGAAGCAGATTGCTGAGCCGCGCGTCGCCATCCACCGGGCGCGAGCAAATGCGATAGTGGGCATTGGCGTCGGCGACGTTGTATTGACCGATCTTCGGCAGGTTGAAATCCACGTGCTGGCCGTGCTTGTACCCCAGTGCTTTTCCTCCCGCGAGCAGCGTTGGCAGGTTGGCGTTGCCGTGGCTGTGACCGTACGCCATGCCGCTGCCCCAGAGCACCTGGGTCGTATCCAGTAACGGGCGACCGTCTTCCTGATGCGCCTTGAGTTGATCGAGGAAGTAGCTGAACTGCTCGATGAGGAACGTGTCCGTCTCGGTCAGACGACGCAGTTGTTCGGGGTCGCCATTGTGATGCGACAGTCCGTGGCGTGTCTGTGAAATGCCGATGTCGGGAATCGCTCCGCCATTCGACTCGCTGCAAATCATGCAGGTGATGACGCGCGTCGAGTCCGTTCGCAGGGCCAGCACCATCAGGTCATAGAACAGGCGGTAATACTCTCGGACCTGAGTCATATCCAATTTGCGAGTCAAGCGGGCTTCGTCGGAGGGGTCGATCTTGGGCTTGGGAATGTTCAACCAAGATTCGGCTCGCTCGGTGCGAACTTCGACCTGACGGACTGCGGTGAGATACTCGTCGAGCTTTGTGCGGTCCTCGCTGCCGAGCTTCTGATTCACTCGCTTGGCGTCGTTCGCGACGACATCCAGGATGCTGCCGCGACGGCTGAGTCGGCGGCTGATCGCGCTCTTACTCTCCTTCTCCACGCCGAAGAGCAGGTTGAAAATGTTCCGCGTGTTGTGCTCAGCGGGAATCTGAATTCCGTCTCGCGACCAAGCCAGCGAATGGCCCTCGATGGCGAGTTCCAAAGACGCAAACCGTGTGGACGGCCCCTGCACCTCGGCTATGAGTTGGTCAGCCGAGACTGTATTGCGGAAGGCACCGCCATCGCCGGGCACGTTCGCGCCGGTCAGCCACACCTTGTCGCAGTTGTGGTGCTTTCCGAGCACCATCGGGTGATGCAGACCGCTGATCGGCGTAACGTCGGCGCGGTGTCGTTCCAGAGATTGCAGCGGCTGGCTGAATTCAAAGTTCGCTCCGGCTTGTTCGATCTGCCAAGTCAACGTGTTTACTCCGTTGGGGATGTAGAGGAAGACGCTCCGTTTCGGCTTCGTTGGCGCGGGCAGGTCCGGTGCCGCCAAACTCACACCGGCCATGCAGTCGAGCAGCGGCAGAGCGAGAGAGACGCCAACGCCGCGCAGCATCTGGCGACGGCTGATGTGCCAACGATTCGTATTGATGTTGCTCATGAGTGGCTTTCTTTGTGGTCATCAGCCGCAGGGCGCTAGCCCCGGTTCGGCCGTTTTGAACCGGGGCTAGCGCCCTGCGGCTAATTTGGTTTCATCAGCCGGAACGCGCTACCGTCCGGTTCGTTGCGAATGACGGAAACCGGACGCTATCGAGTTCCGGCTGATAGGGGTTGGGTTTGTTGGCTATCGCTTTTGAAACAGGTCGGAAAGTACGAAAGACTCGACGAGGTCTCGCAGTCGGTAATCCTTCGCGCGGCTGGCCTTCGCAATCGCGACTAAATCTTCACGATCGTCGAACGACATGCTGCGGCGGAGGGCATAGGTGGCGAGCTTTTCGATGAAGGCTGTGTTGAACGAGTCGATGTCTGCCAGCAGTAACTGCTTGAACTCTTCCGGTGTTTGGTAGGCGCGACCATCGGCCAACTTGCCGCGCGGGTTCACCGGCGGATTCTCACCGGTCCCTTCCACTGCCTCGTGCGTGCGCCAGCGGCCGATGGCATCGTAGTTCTCAAAGGCGAGTCCGAGCGGGTCGATCTTGTTGTGACACGAAGCGCATTTCGGGTCGTGAATGTGAGCTTCCAATTTCATCCGCAGAGTCGCCTTGGGCGAGTTCACCGGGTTGGGTTCGATGGGATCGACATTGGCGGGCGGTGGTGGAGGTGACTTGCCGAAGATGGATTCCGAGACCCACTTGCCGCGATGCACGGGCCGATGCCGCGTGCCATCCGAAGTGAGCGTCAAGATCGACGCCTGAGTGAGTAGACCGCCGCGATGGTCCTCCGGTCGTAGCGTCACCTTTTGGAATCCCGGTTCGACCAATGAGCCGGAACGCGCTAGCGTCCGGTTTCCTCCGTTGGCAGAACTGTCGGCCTCAGAACCGGACGCTAGCGCGTTCCGGCTGATGGGGATGCCGTAGTACATCGCCAGTCGCGGATTCAACATCGTCCAATCGGAATGGAGGAACTCGCGCAACGTCAGGCCGCGTGTGAGCACCTCGCGGAAGAACGCGGTGGTCTCACCGACCATGCTCTGTTCCAAATCCTTGTCGTAATCGGGATAGAGTTTCTTGTCGGGCGGGAACATGCCGACCTTCCGCAGGTTCAACCACTGTGCGGCGAAGGAATCGCTGAACCGCGCGGCTTGGGGATCGGCCAACATGCGCTGGAACTGTCGCGCGAGTTCCGCTCGGTCGCGGAGCTTGCCTTGTTCTGCCAGTGTGAATAACTCGTCGTCCGGCATCGTGCTCCACAGCAGATACGACAACCGGCAGGCGATCTCCCAGTCATTGAGCGTATTGCGATTCACGTCCTCATCGCCTTCTGTGACGAAGAGGAAAC